>JBIIGU010000306.1:0-2655 GCA_044236275.1 Bacteroidia bacterium
CATTTAAATTCAGTTCGGCAACCTGACTATTCCAGCAACTGCGCCAGCTTTCGTTAAACCCGAAATTATCACGTTTATAGCTGGCATTTACTTCTACACGGTCGCCACCGGTTCTGGTTTTGGCATTAATAACACCTGCTGTTGCATCACCCACATCGGCACCTATTCCACCAGTAGTAATTTCAATATCGCCAATGGCATTGGCTCCAATATCCAATCCAAATCCCGTTCCCGAGAGTGGATCGGTTACCTTCACACCATCAATATAAACTCCGGTTTCGTAAGTACGCCCACCACGTATGCTTACACCTGCAGGACTTTGAATTACTCCAGGCTGGGTATTGATAATTTTTTGTAACTGCCTGGCAGGAGCCAATTCTATATTTTCCTGTGATATGGTATTGGTTGATGCAGCCTTTTCAATATCAATCAGTGGCTTCTTGCCTACAATCACCACATCCTGATCAATGGTAACTGATGAAGGTAGCAATTCAATTTGTAAATCTTTGGTTTCACCGGCTTTAACTTTAATCCCTGTAAGTAAAACCTTAGCATATCCGATATATGCAATCTCTACGGTGTATTCGCCCGGTCTAATATTTCTTATGCTGAACTTCCCATTTATATCGGTAACTGCGCCCATAGATGTACCTTTAAGCAATACGTTTACACCAATCAGTTCACTATTGTCTTTTTTATCTTTTACTGTACCTGAAATTATACCTGTTTGTGCAAGTAACTGATGGCTGCATAAAAAGCCAAGTACAAGAAATAAAAAAAGTTGTAGGTGCGGGCGTGTAATCATGTTAATGGCCGGCAAATTAATAGAAATTATGAAAGTATAAAATCAAGTTTGTGTGAATAACAACCCTTTCCTTGCTTTTATCATCTTATACATACGGCTGTTTATAGCTACCAACCTAACAAAGGTTTAATATATCAAATCAATTTATACCTTTGTGACACTTTCAATAAACAATATGGCATTAGAAATAAAAGTACCAACCGTTGGTGAATCAATAAGCGAGGTAACAATTGCCCGCTGGAACAAGAAAGATGGCGATTATGTAGAAATGGATGAATTGTTGTGTGAACTTGAATCTGACAAAGCCACATTTGAATTGAATGCCGAAGCGGCTGGTGTTCTCACCAGAAAGGGGAATGAAGGTGATAGCATTAAAGTTGGTGATATCATTGCTGTGATTGATACTGCAGCAGCTAAGCCTGCAGGTGCTAAAGTAACCGCTACTCCCGAAAAGAAAGTAGAAGCAACAAAGGCCGAAATAACAAAAGATAATACTAAAACTGAAAGCAAGGAAACTTATGCAACAGGTGCACCCAGCCCTGCCGCAGCAAAAATATTAGCTGAAAAAGGTATTGATCCTAAAGAAGTGAAAGGCTCCGGTATTGCCGGCCGCATCACCAAAGCAGATGCGATGGCAGCTGAGCTAAAGGTTACCCGTAATGAATCAAAATCGCGTAATGAAAGAAGCGAAAAAATGAGCTCGCTTAGAAAAACTGTATCACGCAGACTGGTGGCTGTAAAAAATGAAACGGCCATGCTCACCACATTTAATGAGGTGGACATGAAACCCATCATGGATTTGCGCAATCAATTTAAAAATCAGTTTAAAGAATCACATGGGGTGAACCTTGGCTTTATGAGCTTTTTTACAAAGGCAGTTTGTGTGGCGCTCAAGCAATATCCGGCAGTTAATGCCTATATCAACGGAGAGGAAATTGTATACCATGATTATTGTGACGTTTCCATTGCTGTTAGTGCGCCTAAAGGATTGGTGGTACCTGTTATTAGAAATGCCGAAAGTTTGACGCTTGCTGAAATAGAGAGAGAAGTAATGAATTTGGCAACCAAAGCAAGGGAAAATAAACTAAGTATAGAGGAAATGACAGGAGGTACTTTTACCATAACCAATGGTGGAGTTTTTGGAAGTATGCTTAGCACGCCCATTATCAATGCACCGCAATCGGCTATTCTAGGGATGCACAATATTGTAGAACGTCCGGTAGTAAAAGACGGACAAATTGTAATCAGGCCAATTATGTATGTGGCACTAAGTTATGACCACCGCATTATTGATGGCCGCGAGTCGGTTGGATTCCTTGTTAAAGTTAAACAATGCCTCGAGAACCCCTCTCTGTTGCTAACCGAAGGGAATGATCCTCAGAGGATGTTACTAGGGCTATAGAAGTCAACTCAAGTATTTCTGCAACTAAATTTTCTGAATTAATCCTCTAGCAGGATTTACATAATCCTATGGGGGGGGTGGATGCTCAAGCAAAGCCTGTCGCTTTGCGACTTAAGGCTTTTTTGTCATTCAGCCTTACAACAATGTAAGAGCAGGATTTACATAATCCTATAGGGGTGGATGCTCAAGCAAAGCCTGTCGCTTTGCGACTTAAGGCTTTTTGGTCATTCAGCCTTACAACAATATAACAGCAGGATTTACATAATCCTATGGGGGTGGATGCTCAAGCAAAGCCTGTCGCTTTGCGACTTAAGGCTTTTTTGTCATTCAGCCTTACAACAATATAACAGCAGGATTTACATAATCCTATGGGGGTGGATGCTCAAGCAAAGCCTGTCGCTTTGCGACTTAAGGCTTTTTTGTCATTCAGCCTTACAACAATATAACA
>JBIIGU010000287.1:0-2630 GCA_044236275.1 Bacteroidia bacterium
CACTCCAGCAAACCTTGTATGGTACCATCCTCGCCAAAATTTCCATGAAGTGCAAGAAAAGCAAAATCGATTAAGCCCTTTAACTCGTGTGGTTTAATAACTTTTCCCAACTGAGCAGCCAAGCCAAGACCATTATCAGTGTGGGTATTTTTTATACTTTCGGCATAAATCTGCACCGGATACTTGGCAGGCTTCAAGGCAGAAACAGGCGGATAAAAATCACGTATACTTCCTTTATAAATAAAATGCCAATCGAGCAGAATGAAATTATTAAAACTATCCACAAAAATGGGAACGGCCTCAAACAAGGTTTTATCCAGGTTATCATAAACCGTGCGGCCTCCGGCAAAACTTACCTCGCGCTCGCGTGAGTTTCCGCCAAAAAAAATTCCTACTTTCATAGGCATCAAATATAGAAGGGTTTTAGGAAAGCAGCCCCTTACTTTGTTCACAGCAGCGCATAACTGTACATTTTGTTCAACGTATTAGGTTCGAACCTGATATACAATAGTATTGAAGGGATTAGACCAACTGTTAGGAAGTAGTATTTTGTTTTATTTATTTTTTTAGTGTGTTAATCATTCCATGAAATTAACTTTGTGGAATGAATTTTAAACTCACATCAGACTACCGACCAACCGGAGATCAGCCGGAAGCAATAAAAGCGCTTACGGGGGGTATTACGTGTGGCGAAAAAGCTCAGGTGCTGCTGGGGGTTACAGGTTCCGGAAAAACCTTTACTGTGGCAAATGTAATTGAGAATGTACAAAGACCCACACTCATTATTAGCCACAACAAAACATTGGTTGCCCAATTGTATGGAGAGTTTAAACAGTTCTTTCCTGACAACGCGGTAGAATATTTTGTATCGTATTACGATTACTACCAGCCTGAGGCATTCATCCCACAATCTAACACCTATATTGAAAAAGATCTTAACATCAACGAGGAGATAGAAAAGATGCGTTTAAAAACAACTTCTTCTCTCCTATCCGGCAGGCGCGATGTAATTGTGGTGGCATCGGTAAGTTGTATTTATGGTGCGGGCAATCCTAAAGATTATGAAAGCAGTATTATCCGTTTGCACAAAGCACAAAAGATAGCGCGTAACACACTGTTATATGCATTGGTTGATTCGCTTTACTCTCGCACTACGGCAGATTTTAAACGTGCCACCTTTAGGGTAAAGGGCGATGCCGTAGATGTATATCCGGCTTATGCCGATTTTGCTTTTCGCATCCTGTTTTTCGGAAACGAAATTGAGGAGATACAAATGATTGATCCGCTGAGCGGAATGAAAATGGAAACGTTGCAAGATGTGGCCATCTTCCCTGCTAATATATATGTTACACCCAAGGAGCAACTGCAACAAAGTATTAGAGATATACAGGATGATTTGGTGGCACAAATTGAGTATTTTAAATCGCTGGGGAAATTTTTAGAAGCCAAACGTTTGGAAGAACGCACCAATTTTGATTTGGAAATGATGCGTGAACTTGGCTATTGCAGCGGTATTGAAAACTATAGCCGATATATGGACAGAAGAAAACCCGGTGAAAGGCCTTTTTGCCTGTTGGATTATTTCCCAAAAGATTTTCTTCTTGTGGTTGATGAAAGTCATGTTACCATTCCGCAAGTGCGCGGCATGTATGGAGGTGACCGTTCTAGAAAAGAGAATCTGGTTGAGTATGGTTTCCGCTTACCTTCTGCATTGGATAATCGTCCGTTAACGTTTAATGAATTCGAAGCATTGGTTGGGCAAACCATTTATGTGAGCGCTACCCCGGCAGATTATGAAATAAGAGAATCAGAAGGTGTGGTGGTTGAACAAATTATTCGTCCTACCGGCTTACTTGACCCTGTAATTGAAATCAGGCCATGCATTAATCAGGTAGATGATTTGATGGATGAAATTGATGAGCGAATAAAGATGGGCGATCGCGTTTTGGTTACCACCCTTACCAAGCGAATGGCTGAAGAATTAACCAAATATCTTGCAAGACTCAATATTAAATGCAGGTATATACACAGTGAGGTAAAAACACTTGACCGCGTTGAAATTTTGCGCGACTTACGCTTAGGTAAATTTGATGTACTTATTGGTGTTAACTTATTGCGCGAGGGGCTAGACCTACCGGAAGTTTCATTTGTGGCCATTATGGATGCAGACAAAGAGGGATTTTTACGCAGTGAAAGTTCACTTATACAAACCATTGGCCGTGCTGCAAGAAATGAAAGAGGAAAGGTAATTTTATATGCCGATCATATTACTGAGAGTATTAGAAAAACATTAGAGGATAATGAGCGGAAGCGCGAAAAGCAGCTTGCTTATAACCTGGAACATGGCATCACACCTCGAACAGTCATGAAGAGTAAAGATGAAATCATGAAACAAACGAGTGTGGCTGATGCCAAGCAAGGCAATGAGGCAAATTATTATGTGGAACCGGAAGAGGCAACTATGGCTGCCGACCCGATTGTTCAGTATATGAATAAAGAACAACTGCAGAAGGCCATTGATGAAACCCAAAAGAGAATGATGAAAGCTGCACGAGAAATGGAATTTATGGAAGCTGCACGACTGCGTGATGAAGTTTATGCCTTGCAGGAAAAGCTGAAAGAATTGAACT
>JBIIGU010000288.1:0-2628 GCA_044236275.1 Bacteroidia bacterium
TGAAAACTATTGATAAGCCAAGACCTGTGCCTTCGCCTACAGGTTTTGTAGTAAAAAAAGGCTCAAAAAGTTTTTTTTGCGTTTGCTCATCCATTCCAATACCATTATCTTCAAAAATTACAGTTAGCTCTTTTTCCTTTCGTAAAGTTGATATGCTGATTATTCCTCCCGTTGTGTCTTTAAATTTAGCCTTTACAGCATAAGCAGCATTTGAAATCATATTCAGAAAAACCTGATTAAGTTTTCCTGGATAACATTCAATAACTCCATTCTTGGCGTAGCTCTTATGCAGGGTTATTTTAGCTCCAATTATATTATTGCAAATAACAATTGTAGATTCCAGACCTTCATTAACATCAGACATCTTTATATCATCTTCATCCATACGGGAAAAAACCCTGAGACCCTTTACAATCTCTGCAGTGCGAGAAGAACCATCACCTATTCCTTTTAGCAAAAATCCTATTTCAGCAATCAGATAGTCATAGTCATAGTCTTTTTTTAGTTGTTGTATTACTGCCTTTCGTTTTTCACCATCAATTCCATTAATGCCTAATTCCTCTATTTTAGTTGAAAGTTCAATCAAAGCTTCAATATCCCTTTTAAGCGGGTTAATACTTGAGGTAACGAAATTTATCGGATTATTAATTTCATGCGCAATACCTGCAGTAAGCTGACCAAGTGATGCCATTTTTTCCTGTTCAACCAATTGACTTTGGGTATCTTTGAGGTTTCTGAGGGTAATGTTTAATTCATCGTTTGTGCTGATTAATTCAGTTGTGCGTTTAGTAACTTTTTCTTCAAGAACTATATTTTGTTCTGCAATAATGCGTTCATTTTCAATTGCGGTTGATAGCGCCTCTGCTTGAGACAGCTCTTTTTCCCTTCGATAGGTATTAATCTTATCTGCCAATGCAAAGGAGAGTAAAGTTACCACAATAGCTGAGCCAAGTTGAAGACCACTTACAGTAAATCCATTGTAAGGAATTATACCAAAATCTTTGGCAACAAATATGACCACGGAAAGAAGAAAGATACTCCATGCTATTATAAAGAATAAGGAGCTTCTAGTTTTGTACTTTACATAAATGTTTAAAGCAGAGAAGAAAAGTATTAGCGAGCCCAAACCTGCATTTACATTGATAAGTTGGTATGACATTTGAAATTCGCCTAAAAATCCAAGAATAAGAGAAAACAAATAGATAACTGCAAACCCTGAAAGTAAATAATTAAAACGCGGTGAAAACACCTTTGTTTGGAGAAAGTCGCGAACAAAGAAGACGGTAGTTAGCCCTGATAAAGAACCACCTAAAACGGTAGCATGCAGAGAAAGCCAGGTGTTTTCAGGCCATAAATATTTGAATGCATATCCATTAAGTATCGCTTGAGTTAGGCCTACAAAGAATATATACAAAACGTAGTATCCGTAACTGCTATCTTTTATTCCAATATAAAGAAAGAGGTTATATAGAAGCATAACTAAAATAATTCCAAAATAAAGCCCATTGAAGATATTGATATTAATCTGGCGTTCATACATTATTTGTTTGCTGCAAACCCTAAGCGGAAAAATGATTTGTTCTCCACTTTGAATTTTGAAATAATATGTTGCAGACGCACCCGGAGGTAATTTTAATGGAAAAATAAAATACTCACTTTTATTATTTCTGCTCTTAAACGGCAGTGACTCTCCGGTTGCAACGCTATATGCTATAGAATCATCTTTCAACTTATAATATTCAAGAACATCTAAAATGGGATATGAAACTTCAAATACCAAATCGTTTAACACTGAACTATTATCAATATCTAGCCTAAGCCAATAGGAATATTTTGAAACTCCAAGATTGGGCACTCTGCCCTTGGTATTTGGGAAAAAGAGATTACTCTTGATCACCTGATGAATGGACAACTGATTTGATGAATCGATAAGAATATCAAGCTCAGTAATATAATCTGAATTATTGCCGTGAATATTTATAGCATATACCTTATCAGATTTTGCGATAGCTACAAAACAAACGAGCAATATAGATAGGTATTTAATCACACTTATATTATTACATACTTGAAACAGCAGGATTGGCAGCGTTAACACGTAGATCATAATCTATTTCTACATGCCCCCTCCTAGCTATTTCCATAAAACTTTGGACCGGTTTGTTCCTGAGATCAAATATACGTTCAGTTTCTAAAGTGCTTGCATTAGTTAGGTTTACTGCATCATCCTGAAGAACTATCGTAGCTAGTAAGTCAATTTTCGGATAATAAAAAGTACCATTGTTTCCAACCGATCTTTCAACCCTAAATCCATAGTTTCCTGCAATGCGTGCGGTATAAGGGGAGCATAACGCAAACATGCTTTTTATCTTTAGTTGATCACTTAAAGCCAATGCTGCCCTGATAAGAAAAATGCTCCCAATGCCCATTCCGGCTACCTCTAGGGAATTCCACAATCCACATACTTCTGCTGTGCCACCAGGTTGATATTGTCTTACTAAATCATAAACCCTTTCATCGAGGCAGCCGGCTGCAGTTTCCAAAGGAAGAGGTGTTAAACCATCTGCTACCTGAACCCTAGCACCACCATAAACTTTTTGCTCATCGATGGATTCTGCTAAAATAACA
>JBIIGU010000289.1:0-2627 GCA_044236275.1 Bacteroidia bacterium
CATGGCAGGAATCTTACGCTCAGGTAATTTTGAAGGAGCAGACGGTTACTTGGCTTCAGGCATTGGCCCTACCATTTATTATGATAGCAGAGACAATATCTTCTTTCCGTTTAAGGGCAGTTTTATTGAGTTATCGTCCTGTTTTTATAATTCGGCCATGGGAAGCAATTACAAATTTACGGGGCTGGCACTTGATGCACGCAAATACATTCGCCTATGGAATGAAAATGTACTGGCTGCGCAGTTGATTTGGCAAAGCGCTAACGGAAGCGTGCCTTTTAGAATGCTTCCTGCCGTAGGTAATGAAAATTTTATGCGCGGATATTACAACGGCAGATTTCGGGATAAAACCCTGCTAACAGGTCAGGCTGAAATTCGTAAAACCGTTTGGGGGCCTTTTTCTTTCACAGCTTTTGTTGGCTTGGGTGGAGTAAGTGCAAGCACCAAAAATATTTTTAACAATCAACAGCTTAATCTGGGCCTTGGTCTGCGCATGAAAGCCATACCCAGAGAACGGATGAATATGCGCTTTGACATGGGCTGGATGGGCGATGGCAGTCGGGCAATATATATCACTATGAATGAGGCTTTTTAAGATTTTGAAATGTGTGAATTTTATCGACATTTGCACCCGCTAAATTTTTACATCTCTGAATAATATTATTGATATAAAGCCGCTTCTGCTGGCATCTAAGGCTCCTAACGTTGTTATTACAACACATCATAAACCGGATGCCGATGCATTGGGCTCATCGCTGGGCTTATATAACTTTTTGCTTCAGCTTAATATCCGTTCTTGCGTTTTAACGCCAACAGATTATGGCAGTTTTTTAAAATGGCTACCCGGAGAAAACACGGTAATTAATTTTGAAGATGACAGAATACGCGGAGCTGAATTGGTGGAGAAAGCAGATATCGTTTTTTGCCTCGATTTTAATGCCCTTAAACGCATTAACGAGTTGGGAGATATAGTGCGTGCGTCTCCTGCAAAAAAGGTAATGATAGATCACCATCTGGAACCGGAAACATTTGCAGAGTTTGGTTTACACACCACTCTGGCCAGCTCAACATGCGAACTTGTTTTTCATTTCATTGAGCAACTGGGAGAGGTTGAAAAAATAACGCCAGATGTGGCTTCCTGCCTCTATGCAGGGATAATGACAGATACTGCTTCATTTAAACACAGCAGCACCTCTCCTAGCACACATCGTGTGGCTGCGGTCTTGCTTGAAAAAGGTGCTGTTCCCAATAAGATATTTGAATCTATTTATGATAATTACTCGGCAAACAGAACCCGCTTTATTGGTTATTGCCTGAGTGAAAAACTTCAAATACTTGAAGAATATAATACAGCCTTAATTTGTGTAAATGCCGGTGAATTGAAAAAATTTGGAATAATTACCGGAGATACCGAAGGGCTGGTTAACTATGGTTTAAGCATAAAAGGAATTAAACTATCTGTGTTAATAATTGACCGCACCGTGCTGCGCAAGATGTCTTTCAGAGCCAAAGGGGGTTTTCCTGCAAACGAGTTTGCAAGACAGTATTTTAACGGTGGTGGCCATTTCAGCGCTGCAGGTGGCGAAAGTCCAGCAACACTTGAAGAAGTTGAAAAGCAATTTAAATCTGCTTTAAAAGCATACAAACACCTGCTTGTTTAATTAACTTGCAACCTTTAATCTTAAAACACGACTAACAAATACATGAAAAAATCAATTTATCTTTTTGCTGCTGTTGCAGCTTTTTTTGCCTCTTGCGGCAACAAACTGGAAACTACTGAGTCTGGTGTTCAATATCAGATTTTTGATCATAATGAAAATGAGCGTATACCACAGGCAGGAGAGATGCTCTTGCTTAATTTCAAAATGACTATTGAATCCAATGATTCACTAATGATGGAAACTTTTACCGACAATCAGCCACGTTATATTCCTGCAGATGAAGCTTCGCTTAAAGAGGTATTTGCAAAACTAGCCAAAGGTGATAGTGCTGTTGCATTTATTAATGCCGATACACTGTATCAAAAAAGTTTTGGAATGCCTAAGCCAGAAAACCTCAAAGATGGCGAACGCGTGAAAATGATTGTGAAGTTGGTTGATGTATTTAATCAGGGTGAGATGGAAAAGAAACGTATGGAGCAAATTAATGAGCTTAAAACAAAAGACTCTTTGGCACTATCAGGCTATGTTTCAACATTGCAAAATGTTCAGCAAACCACAAGTGGTTTGCGTTATGTTGCAGAAAAAGAAGGAACAGGAAAACAAGCTAAAAAAGGCAGCAGAGTTACTGTAAAATACAAAGGCTATTTTATGAATGGCGAAGTGTTTGATCAGAATATGGATAAAGATGAGCCGTTTGAATTTGTAGTAGGACTAGGTCAAGTTATTCCAGGCTGGGATGAAGGCTTATCATTAATGAAAGAAGGTGCACGTTACAAAATGATTATCCCTTGGCCACTGGCATACGGAGAAAGAGGCATGGGCCCGATTTTGCCATGCACCAGTCTTATTTTTGATGTAGAATTGGTTAAAGTTAACTAATAAACAAATGAAAAAAGTTGGCTTATTATTGATGCTTTTTGTTGCTATTGGTGTTCAGGCTCAGAAGAAGGCAACACCTGCTAAAAC
>JBIIGU010000290.1:0-2621 GCA_044236275.1 Bacteroidia bacterium
GTATCTCTTTTGCTTGGCTAAAGGATATTCTCTGAAAAACTCTTTAATTGCTTCTGCGGGTTGCATATTCGCTCTTTGAATTAAGAAGAAATACCATAGTTTTGGAACATAGATGCGCAACTTACTATTTTCTTTTTTAAGTCTTCTTATTGTTCAATTATGTGATGCACAAAGTAGGCTTGAAATTATGGGAGCAGATGCACTGCAGTTTAGCCAGCGAAATGGTATGAAAGTTACCCGTTTAATTGGCAATGTTAAATTGAAGCAGGATGAAACATTGATGAATTGTGATAGTGCCTATAAGTTTGAGGATAGAAATTATGTAGAAGCCTACGGTCACGTATTTATCAATCATGAAGATAGCTTGTTTTTATATGGAGATGAACTGGAGTATGACGGCAACCAGCGCAAGGCAAAACTTAGAGGCAACGTGCGCATGACTGAGAAAGATTTTACCTTAACAACCACTGATATTGATTTTGATTTAAATGCAGGAAGGGCAGATTATGATAACGGAGGCAGAATAACCGGAAGCTCAGGAGCACTAACCAGCGAATTTGGCTATTATTACACACGCTCCAAAGAATTTTTCTTTAAGAAAAACGTAGTACTGGAGCATCCTGATTATACCATTACCTGCGATACCTTGCGCTATCTTACCATAACAGGTATTTGCTTTTTTTATGGGCCAACCCATATCATATCTAAACAAGATAAGCTGTACTGTGAGGCAGGCTGGTATAATACCCAAAAACAAACGGCTTTCTTTAGCAAGAATGCAGCTGTTAGAAGTGAAGAAAATACACTTTATGCCGATACGCTTTTTTATGACAAAAAAGTTAAATCGGGCAGAGCTTATTCTAATGTTGAAATAATAGATACCATTAACAAAACTATCATATATGGCAACTATGCATGGCTTAACGGGTTGAAAAAACAAAGCTATGTTACCGGACAAGCAATTGCCAGACAGTTTGCCGATGCTGACACCATGAATATAATTGCTGATACCTTGTACATTTTTCAGCAAACACCTGCGCAGCCGCAAATGATAAAAGCGTACTATCATACAAAAGTTTATAAGAACGATTTACAGGCTGTTTGCGATTCTATGGTATATAATACCGGTGATTCTCTTATTACCCTCTACCACCAGCCCGTGTTATGGTCTGGATTAAATCAAATTACAGCGGATACCATTTTAATGTTTATAAGGCAGCAACAATTGGATTCATTTTATCTAATTAATAATGCATTTATGGTCTCCAGACTAGCAGCAAAAGAATTCAATCAGGTAAAGGGCAAAAACATGAAAGGCATGTTTGAGAGCAATAAAATTAAGTACCTTCGGGTTTATGGAAATGGCCAAAGCATTTACTATGCAATGGAAGATTCGGCAGCATTGGGAGTAAATGTAATTAGCTGCAGTGAAATGGAATTCAGCTTTAATCAAAATAAAATTTTCAGAAGTAACTTCATTACTCAGCCTGATGCAGTTTTTTATCCCCTAAATGAACTGAAACCGGAGGAGCTGCGGCTAAAAGGATTCAGTTGGAAACAAGCCCAAAGGCCTGATAAAGTGGTAATAAAAAAGCGCATGGCAAAAAAAATGATGCATTTATACAAATTTTAAGTTTTGGCGCTTTGTTTTTCAATAAAAAAATTAAAACTTTGATTTTACGCGTATAGATTAAATAATTATTAAATCCTCATATGAAAGCAATTTTTACTTCTCCTTTAAGAGCCCTTGCAAGAACATGCGCAGTGGCTTTTTTATTGGGTTATGTTTCAGAAAATGTAAACGCACAGGCTCCATTTAGCGGTGGCCAAACCTATTGGGTAAATGGTGTAGGGAACGACTTGGTAGCACCCAAAGATACCTTTGCAAACTTAATGGGCTCATATTTTGGCGGAGCATACCAAAATTCGACCGGCATATTGAATGCACTTACAAACAATGGTACGGATGTAGCTACAACGGGTACAGTAACTATTCTTTTGGTTTCCGGCTACACAGGTACAGAGCAATCATCAGTTTTTGTTGGAAGCGCTACTACGGGCGGTTATCCCGGAATGGCCCTAAGCCGTCCTGTGGTTATGAGGCCTGCTCCGGGGTTGAATGTAACCATAACAACACCCTCTTTTATTGCAGGTAATGGCTCACTATTTCGTTTTAATGGCATTCAATATTTTACTATAAATGGTGAAGGTACTGCAGGACAGCGCAATCTTACATTTGACATGGGAGTATCTAACCAGCCTACTTCAAAGGTTATTGATATTATTCCATTCTCTAGCAATGGCTGTAATGCAATTACCATCAGAAATTGCCGCCTGTTGGGAAGCAGCACAACAACAGCTGTTAATACTTTTGCCGGTGTCTACCTTGGAAGTATAGCAACTCCAGGTAATGCAGTAAGAAGAAGCCAGAACATCACCATACAAAATAACGCAATTGAGGCTGTTCAGTGCGGTGTTTATATGCGTGGTTTAGGAACAGCCATTAATAATCATGACTTAGGTTTGAATGTATCCAACAATATTATTGGAGGCGTAATTGCACCTGGTGGAGGTGCTAATACCACTTATATTGGAGGCACGAATACTTTAGCCAATGCGGG
>JBIIGU010000291.1:0-2620 GCA_044236275.1 Bacteroidia bacterium
TTTTAGGCCTTTTATAGCCAATTTATTACCTCTACTCGAATTGAAATTACAGGTAGTTAACACTTCAATATAAGTCTGCCTATCGGTTTTATCTCTAAATTATGCCATGTGCGCATAAACACTATCTTTGCGCAAATTATCATTCACTTTTATGGACGATTTTTCATATGTATCCAATGCTGATGTTGCAGCTATTGATGAAATGTATAAACAATATCAGGCCAACCCCGAATCTGTAGACTTTGGCTGGAAGAAATTCTTTGAAGGTTTTGATTTTGGACATCAGCGATTTAATGGTAATGGCAAAACTGCTGCAGTTTCAGAAGATTTGGTGAAAGAAATTAATGTGCTTAATTTAATTAAAGGTTACCGCACCAGAGGACATTTATTTACCCGAACCAATCCGGTAAGAGAACGCAGAAAGTATAGCCCTACCCTTGCAATAGAAAATTTTGGTTTGGTTCAGGCCGACCTTGATAAAACGTTTAATGCTGGAATTGAGCTGGGAATTGGACCAGCTAAATTGAAAGATATTATTTCTCATCTTGAGCAAACCTACTGCCAGAGTATCGGTGCTGAATATGCCTATATACGCGACCCCAAGAAATTAGATTGGCTCCAGAAAAAAATGGAGGGTAGTAAGAATACACCTAAGCTAAATATCGAAGAAAAAAGGCAGATACTTTCTAAATTAAATCAAGCAACCGTATTCGAAAATTTTCTGCACACAAAATTTGTTGGTCAAAAACGTTTTTCATTAGAAGGCCTCGAAACCCTCATCCCTGCGCTTGATGCCGTTATACAATATGGTGCCGAACTAGATGTAAAGGAGTTTGTTTTAGGTATGGCTCATAGGGGACGCTTAAACGTACTTGCCAATATTTTAGGTAAAACATACGAAGATATTTTTAAAGAGTTTGAAGGGAAAGCATATGAGGAAGCACTTTTTGAAGGCGATGTAAAATATCACCTTGGCTACTCAAGCGAAATCATAACTTCAACAGGTAAAAAAGTACACCTAAGCCTCTCCCCTAACCCATCGCATCTGGAGACAGTAAATCCTGTGGTGAAGGGCATAACCAGAGCTAAACTCGAAAGAAAACATGCGATGGATATTGATAGTATCTGCCCCATTTTAATTCATGGAGATGCATCGGTAGCCGGTCAAGGTGTTGTATATGAAGTTTTGCAAATGGCAGGATTAGAAGCCTATTCCGTTGGTGGTTGCATGCATATCGTAACCAATAATCAAATAGGTTTTACGACAAACTACACCGATGCAAGAACATCAACTTATTGCACAGATATTGCTAAAATTACTCTATGCCCTGTTTTTCACGTAAATGCAGATGATGTAGAAGCTGTAGTATTTGCCATCAGACTTGCTATGGAATACAGACAAGAATTTAACAGTGATGTATTCATTGATTTATTAGGCTACAGAAAATATGGCCATAATGAAGGAGATGAACCCCGTTTTACGCAACCCATGTTATATAAGGCCATAGCAGCACATGCCAATCCTCGTGAAATTTACAATCAGAAACTCATTACTGCCGGTAGCGTTGAAGCTGATTTGGCTAAGGAGATGGATAAAGAGTTTAGAGGCATGTTACAGCAAAAATTGGAGTCGGCAAAAGCTGCAGAAGCATCGCCTGTTACCAATTTTATCAGAAATACATGGGAAGGTTTTCGTTCGGCCAAACCAGAGGATTTTGACCAATCACCTGAAACAGCAGTTGACAAAAAAATATTCTTAAAGCTTGCTGATAAAATCACTCAAATTCCTGAAGGTTTCAAAGCTTTCAATAAAATAGAAAAGCTGTTTAATGATCGTAGGAATATGATTAAAAATGATAGCTATGACTGGGCAATGGGTGAGCTGATGGCATATGCAACTCTCAGTTCTGAAGGGCATGCCGTGCGAATGACAGGACAGGATTGTGAACGCGGCACCTTCTCACACAGACATGCTATTATCAAACAAGAAGATTCTGAAAAGGAACACAATATTTTCGAAAGTTTAGGTTCAGATGGTAAAGCAAAAGTAGAGTTCTATAATTCTCTGTTGTCTGAGTATGCAGTATTAGGTTTTGAATACGGTTATTCTATGGCTACACCAAATGATTTAACTATTTGGGAAGCCCAGTTTGGAGATTTTGCCAATGGTGCGCAAATAATCATAGATCAATACTTGTGTAGTGCAGAAACAAAATGGAAAACATATAGTGGATTAACACTGATGCTTCCTCACGGATATGAAGGACAAGGACCAGAGCACTCGTCTGCAAGAGTTGAAAGATTTTTGCAACTGTGTGCTAATTATAATATGCAGGTTTGCAATATCACTAGTCCGGCCAATTATTTTCATTTGCTGCGCAGGCAAATGCACAGGCCATTCCGCCTGCCATTAGTTATTATGACTCCTAAGAGTTTATTACGCCATCCGCTTTGTGTGAGCAAGCTTGAAGATTTTGTGAAGGGCGGCTTCATTGAAGTAATAGATGATTCTTTTGTTGATACTAAAAAGGTTAAACGTGTATTATTCTGCACCGGAAAAATATATTATGACTTGTTAGAAAAGCAGCAAAAAGACCAACGTAAGGATATTGCCATTGTT
>JBIIGU010000292.1:0-2618 GCA_044236275.1 Bacteroidia bacterium
ACCAGTATTTGTTTTTTATTTTTATTGCGTCCCAGCTCTGCTAAGATATCTTTTGTTTTAAGCAGTTTGAGGTGTAACTCATTTCCACTTTTTTTAATTTTAGTTATCGATACCTTTTCAGGTGTATAATCGGCAACGGCTGCACTCATTACGGCAATATCACTTTTGCCGAACTGTTTTACCGTTTTATCATACATCTCTTCAGCAGATGTTACATTTATCCGGCTTATATTTTCATGCTGCAAGAGCAAATCTGTTGGGCCTGAAATGAGGGTAACTTTAGCACCATGCCTTGCAAAGGTTTCGGCAATGGCAAAGCCCATTTTTCCGCTGGAGTGGTTGCCTATAAACCTTACCGGGTCAATACTTTCATACGTGGGACCCGCAGTAACCAATACGCGTTTGCCTTTTAGTTTTTGCGTAGCAGTATTGTGGTGCGTTAAGAAGGTAACAATTTCTTCAGGTTCCAACATGCGTCCGTGTCCGTTCAATCCACTTGCCAGCTCGCCTTCTGCAACAGGTAAAACAATATTGCCAAACTGCCTTAATTTTTCAAGATTGGTTTGGGTGGATGCATGCGCATACATATCCAAATCCATAGCCGGTGCAATATAGGTTTTGCAGCGAGCTGAGAGGTAAGTGGCCAGCAATAGGTTGTCGCAAAGGCCATGAGCCATTTTTGCAATAGTATTGGCAGTTGCAGGAGCTATGAGCAACAAATCAGCCCATAAGCCCAGTTCCACATGGTTTGTCCATTCGCCACTTTCAGCATTCGCTACCAGCTCGCTCTGAACCGGATTTTTACTTAAGGTAGCCAGTGTAAGCGGGGTAATAAATGCTTTTGCATCAGGAGTCATGATAACCTTTACATCTGCACCTTGCTTAACCAGCAGGCGGATAAGCGTTGCTGCTTTGTATGCAGCAATGCCACCCGTTACACCTAAAATAATTTTTTTGCCCTTCAGCATTTTATTCTTCGTTTTTCAAACGATTTTCTTTCTCAGGGTTACGGTAGTAAATCTTATTATTTAAAAATTCCTCCATCGCAATGGAAGTAGGCTTAGGCAAGCGCTCATAATAAGATGAAATTTCAATTTGCTCGCGGTTTTCAAATACTTCTTCAAGGGTATCGCTGTCATGTGCAAATTCAGAAAGCTTATTATGCAATTCTTCTTTCATTTGCGCAGCAATTTGATTGGCTCTTTTTGATACGATAGCCAATGATTCATACAAGTTGCCTGTAGGTGCGTCAATTTTTCTGATGTCGCGCACCTGCGTACTTTGCGGTGCATTGTTGTAATTGGTGTTTGCCATAATTTGATGTATTTAATTGTTAGTTGTTTCTTTTAATGATTGTTCTTGTTTGCGTTCCAGTTTCTTTAAGTTGTTTTCTGTTTTGGCATAAAGCACCCGCAGTTCGTTAACGTATTTGCTTTGCGGGTATTCGCTCAAAAAATTTTGATAGGCATTCAAGGTTTCTCTCAACCTTTCTGCTTTCTTTCCTTCTACACTATTCATGGCCAGCTCATAATGCGCTTTAACAGTGAGGTAATCCAGCTCTTCTTTTTGTGGCATTTCCGGATAATCTCTGATGGCGTTTTGTAAACTCACAATGGCACTCTTGTATTCGCCCATGTCATAATACAGTCTGCCCATTTTATAAGCTTTATACGAAAGTTTATTCCTCAGTTTATCCATCAGTGCATTGCACTCGGATATGTATTTGCTTTCCGGGTAAACGCTTACAAACAAACGAAAAGCTTCCAGTCCTTTTTCTGTATCGGTTTGGTCGAGAAAATAACTTTGCGACTCCAGATACTGGCAATAGGCAGTCATGTATAAACTTTCTTCCGACCATTCTCCAGTAGGAAAATTTTCGTAGTAAGATTTAAACTGAAAACCGGCCAGCAGATAGTTTTGCAAGCCATAGTTGCAATAAGCGCTATAGTAAAGCACTTTTTCTGCCATTGCTGTTCCGTTAAAATTATCCTGCAACTGTTCAAATAAAATAGAAGCGCGGTAATAGTCTTTTTTGTTGTAGTAGTATTGGGCTATTTCCAGCTTCTTATTCAGGTCGGGATTTTTTAGTGCTTTTTGATACTTGGAGCAACTGCCCAGCACAAATAAAACCAGCATGAAGAGACCTATTTTATGAAACGATTTAAACATCGGCAGCAAACATAAGGCATTTCACGCTGCTTGTAAAGAGGCAAAACACAACTATTTTCATTTTAATAGCCAAGTAAACAATAACTTACGACCAAAAAAGGCACTTTTAAGAACTTGATTTTAGGCCATGTTTTGGACCCAAATTTTGGCTTTTTTTGGGTTTAAGGCTGTTTATTCAAACTTTGGTATTTAGAAACGCCCCGCTAAACTTCTGAAAAAAATCGAAGCAATTGGTGGTGCAGAGCTTCACGGTCTACCTGCTCAAATACATGCGCAGTGTTTGGGATTACCCAAAGAGATGCATTTGGCAGTTTTCTGTAAATAGAAAGTGTTTGTTCTAAACCAGCTGTATGGTCTTTGTCGCCAACGGATAGTAACACCGGGCATTTTATCTGTTTAAAGTCAGCATCGGTAAGCATAACTTTGGAGGCCAGTTGCTGCATCATGTC
>JBIIGU010000293.1:0-2599 GCA_044236275.1 Bacteroidia bacterium
CCGAATCTGCATCAAGTGCAGCCAGATCAAGCATTTTCACCGCAGCATTTATCTGATATCTAACTTGCAAATGAGCAGACAAAGCCTTCAAGTCTTCTTCGCTGCGTGAACTGATAATTACATCATAACCTGCTTTGGCCAGTTGCTCTGCAACGGATCTTCCTAAGCCTGAACTTGCTCCAATAATGAGTGCTGCCTGTTTCATTATAATTCTAATCTTGTTCTTAATTCACTACCAAACCGCTTTTGCACATCATACTTATAAAGTACTTGCTTAAATTGCTCATACTGCGGAAAACATTGTTTTACCAGTTGCGCGCTTGCTCTGCTGTCTTTGCTTAAATTAATAATGCCACCATATTTTAAAGTAATTTTATCCAATGCCTCAAAAAAAGAAATCGATTTTTTGTTATTAGGCACATCAATGGTAACACAGAGTCCGCTACCTGAAAAACTGATGTTATGAGGCTCCCCTTTAAATATTTTTAATGATCCCAATGCAATTGGCATATTCATTTGAACTATGATTTTCTGAATTTCAGCAACAGCTTCCGACCATTTATCTAAATCAAATATCACTTGGTACTCTCTGAATCCTTTTTTACCAAAAAAATAGTAATACAACTCTTTGTTATAAATAGGGAATGAAGCCTGCACCAAATCAATCACACGATGCCGAGGTTTCACCGCATCCATTAACTCATATACCCTGTTCATGGCCTCAATGGTAAAGTTGTTATACAATACAGGTATATTTTTAAACCGATTGAGCTTATTGATATAAGGTTTAGGATTCAATATCTTTTTTTCTGATAAATGATTTTCAAAATACACAATGCCCTTTCCAAAATGCTTACCTCTTAGGTTAAAATTATTCCATGCATAAATATAATCATACTCTTCGGCTTTCTCGGCCATCAGTGCAACGGCAATATTTATATCCGGAACTTTAACGGCCTCAACTAACATAAGGTTGCCGGTTATTTTCTTTAATGCAATGCTTGCCGAAACAATAATACCCGTAAGGCCCATGCCACCAACAGTTAAATTAAACAAGGCTGACCCCGGTAAGCATGTTTGCAAGCCATAATCCGGATGAAATAGCGTAATGGAATGAACCCAATTAATGAACGTGCCAACCTTATATTGAGATTTGCCATGCACATTAAAACCAATGCAGCCCCCAACGGTAATGGCAGGATAACCCGGCAAAACAGGAAGTACCCAGTTTTTAGAAATCAGAAAATTGTTAAGCTCCCCTGTGGCTATTCCTGCCTCAACGGTAATTATACCTTTCTCGTCATCAAATGCCAATATGCGATTAAACTGCCTCATATCCACAGATAAGCAATAATTGCCTGAAGCCGCTGCGCTGTAAGATAAGCCTGCACCACGAGGAATAATTGGCCTGTGCAAGGGCAGGTTCAATAAATCATGGTAACGCTCCGGTTGAAAGAGGTCACTGCTGGTAGCAATTGTTTTATCAAAACTTTGAATGGTTTGAGACATTTTATCCCTCAATATTAAGGCATTTGCACGTAGTTATAAAATCAAGCATCAGACCTGCATTGTCCTATAATTAAATACGCAGATTATTTGGTGGCCTAAATGCAAAATAATTCTATTTTTACACCCGCTTAAGCATAATCAATGGCTGAAAAGATTTTAATTATCGGTGCCAACGGACAAATTGGTACCGAGCTGAGTGCAGAACTCAGAAAAATTTTTGGAACCGACAACGTAGTTACCTCCGATATCAAAGCCCCGCAGCAAGCTGAAGGGCCTTATGAGTTGCTGGATGTAATGGACAGAGAAAGCATGTATGCCATTATTAAAAAACATGGCATTACGCAGGTATATCTATTGGCTGCATTGCTTTCGGCCACGGCAGAGAAAAATCCTAAGCTGGGTTGGGACCTAAACATGCAGGGATTGTTTAATGGTTTAGATGCTGCCAAAGAAGGACTGATAAAAAAGTTGTACTGGCCAAGCTCTATTGCTGTTTTTGGACCCACAACCCCGCGCATAAATACTCCTCAATATACCGTGATGGAGCCCAATACCATTTATGGAATAAGCAAACAGGCAGGCGAGCGTTTTTGCGAGTATTATCATCAGAAGTATGGTGTTGATGTGCGGAGTTTGCGCTACCCCGGATTAATTGGTTACAAATCGGCACCGGGCGGTGGAACCACGGATTATGCTGTTCATATTTATCATGAAGCATTAAAAAATAAAAGCTACGAATGCTTTTTAAAAGCAGGCACAGTTTTGCCTATGATGTATATGCCTGATGCCTTACATGCAACCATTGAACTGATGGAAGCACCTGCAGAAAAGGTGAAGATACGCAGCAGTTACAATATTGCAGGTGTAAGTTTTGATCCGGAAGAAATTGCAGCATCCATTCGCAAACACATGCCTGAATTTACCATTAGCTATAAGCCTGATTTCAGGCAAGCCATTGCCGATAGCTGGCCTGCCAGTGTTGATGATACGCAAGCACGCGAACACTGGGGCTGGAAACCGCAATATGACTTGGATAGCATGACCAAGGACATGCTACACCATTTGGGTAGACAAACTTCATAGATATATG
>JBIIGU010000294.1:0-2588 GCA_044236275.1 Bacteroidia bacterium
TTTGGGAATAAAGTCCATATCAGCCAAAGTTTATTTCAGTGCTGTCTCCAATATTCAGGCTTTGTTTCATGCCTTTAAGCAAGGCATCATTGCCAATTAGCGAACGGTCAAGAATAGCATACTCAATTTGCGCATACGGACCAATAATAGAATCTTTCAATACCGCATAATTCAATATTACATTGTCCCCAACAGAAACATTGGGGCCAATGATGGAATTGCTGATGCGACAATTTTCGCCAATAAATACGGGAGGAATAACGATGGTGTTTTCAAACTTATAACTATCGGCAGGGTAGTTTAAGCGTTTTAATAAAGTTGCGTTGGTATCGAGCAAAATTTCTTTTTTACCGCAATCAAACCAGCTGTCGGCATCCATTGTTTTCATTACCACACCTTGTTCCACCATTTTCATTAATGCATCGGTAAGGTGGTATTCGTTTTGTGTGGTAATTTTATGCTGTATATTGTAGTCAATGGCATCCAGCAGTTTATCGGTTTCTTTTATTTTATAGATGCCTACCAAAGCAAGGTTAGATTTGGGAATGCCGGGCTTTTCAACCAATCGGGTAATGCACCCTTCTTCGTCTGTTTCGGCTACACCAAACTGGCGCGGGTCGTCAACTTTTTTCACACAAAGTGTGCTATGCTCGGCAGCAATTAGTTTTTGCAAATCAAGGTCGGCAATTGTATCGCCAAGCACAATCAGCAATTCTGAATGTTGCAGGTACTCTTTGGCAAGCCATATGGCATGCCCTGTGCCTTTACCAGTGGTTTGAATAACGAAGTGGGTATTAATGTGCGGATAGGTTTTGGTAATATAGTCTTCAATCTTATCGCCCATGTATCCAATAATAAAAACGTACTCCTTAATACCGGCTTCTATGAGTGATTCAATAATATGTGCGAGAATAGGTTTACCCGCAATGGGTATTAACGCTTTGGGTTGCGTATGGGTGTGCGGACGCAAACGCGTGCCAATACCTGCTACAGGAATTACTGCTTTCATCTGATGCGAAGATATACATTTGGCATGTTTGGCAGGTGTTTTGGTAAATTTTTTACGCTTTACCTGCATGAAATAATTTGTATTTTGCGGCCCGAACACAATAAAAAATGATAATCGATAAAGTAATATTTGATCTGATAAGCCGAGAACAGCAGCGTCAGGAACACGGACTGGAATTAATTGCTTCGGAAAATTTTGTAACCACTCAGGTTATGCAGGCTATGGGCAGCGTATGCACCAACAAATATGCCGAAGGACTGCCTGGTAAAAGATATTATGGTGGATGCGAGGTGGTGGATGAAATAGAAAACCTAGCCATTGATCGTTTAAAAAAATTATTTGGTGCTGCTTGGGCAAATGTGCAACCGCACTCAGGCGCGCAGGCCAATGCTGCAGTTATGCTAGCCTGCTTGCAACCGGGAGATAAAATTTTAGGATTTGATTTAAGCCATGGTGGCCATTTAACACATGGTTCGCCAGTTAATTTTTCGGGTAAATTGTATAGCCCCAGTTTTTACGGGGTAGAAAAAGAAACCGGTATTATAGATTATGATAAAGTAGAAGCAACAGCAAAAGCAGAAAAACCCAAACTCATGATTTGCGGTGCATCTGCTTACAGCCGCGACTGGGATTATGCACGCCTGCGTGCCATTGCCGACTCTGTAGGCGCGTTGCTGCTTGCAGATATTGCTCATCCTGCAGGTTTAATTGCAGCAGGTTTATTAAACAATCCGCTTCCTCACTGTCATATCATCACCTCTACCACACACAAAACTTTGCGTGGACCGCGTGGTGGCATTATTATGATGGGTAAAGATTTTGAAAATCCGTTTGGACAAAAAACGCCTAAAGGCGAGATTAAGCCCATGAGTGCTTTGCTTGATGCAGCTGTTTTTCCTGGCACACAAGGCGGTCCGTTGGAGCATGTAATTGCAGCCAAGGCTGTAGCTTTTGGCGAAGCACTGAGTGATGATTTTAAAGTGTATGGCAAGCAGGTGCAGCAAAATGCGCAAGCTATGGCTAGTGCATTTGTAAAAAGAGGTTACCAGATTATTTCAGGCGGAACCGATAACCATTTAATGTTAATTGATTTAAGAAACAAAAACATAAGTGGTAAGGCTGCAGAAAATGCTTTGGTAAAAGCAGATATTACCTTAAATAAAAACATGGTACCTTTTGATGATAAATCGCCTTTTGTTACCTCAGGTATTCGCATAGGAACAGCAGCAATTACCACGCGTGGTTTGAAAGAGCAACACATGGAACAAATTGTTTTATTGATTGATGAAGTATTGATGAATCATGAAAATGAAGCTACCTTGGCTCAAGTGAAAAAACAAGTAAACACCATGATGGAGCAGTTTCCGTTGTATGGGTAATGTATTTAATGTTTCATCCTTCCAAAATCATTTAAAATAGATCGTTACAAGGCATTGCACAAAAAATAAACATTTCAAAGACGAGGAGCTAACCTTTGCGATGCAATCGTTTTTTTACAACTTCCATTAGCAGTAACATTATAAGCGCCCCAACAAGAGCAGGAATAAAGTGGCTGAAACCAGGAAAATTAAATTTAAAG
>JBIIGU010000305.1:0-2582 GCA_044236275.1 Bacteroidia bacterium
ACCTTCAACCGTTTTTACTTCAGTTTCTGTGCCTTTGGCTTCTTCAACAGTAATCACACCTTCTTTGCCAACTTTAGCCATTGCATCAGCAATCAGTTTACCAATTACTTCATCGTTGTTTGCAGAAACAGAAGCAACCTGCTGAATTTTTTGGTTATCATCTCCAACTTTTTGCGATTGTTTTTTCAGATTCTCAACAATGGCTTCAACTGCTTTGTCGATACCACGTTTTAAATCCATAGGATTGGCTCCTGCTGCAACATTTTTTAAACCTGCCGCAACTATAGCCTGTGCTAAAACGGTTGCAGTTGTAGTTCCGTCTCCTGCCTGATCGGCAGTTTTAGAAGCAACTTCTTTTACCATTTGCGCACCCATGTTCTCAATGGGGTCTTTTAATTCAATTTCTTTAGCAACAGTTACACCATCTTTGGTAACTGCAGGTGAACCGAATTTTTTATCAATTACCACATTGCGACCTTTTGGTCCAAGTGTTACTTTTACTGCATTTGCCAATGCATCCACACCGCGTTTTAAACCATCGCGGGCATCTACGTTATAAGATATTTTCTTAGCCATAATTTTTATGTTGTTTTATTGTTTAGGTATTGGATTAAATAATTGCGAAAATGTCTGATTCACGCATAATGAGGTATTCTTTACCTTCAATGGTAATTTCGGTTCCGGCATATTTGCCATAAAGAACGGTATCACCGGCTTTAACGGTCATGGGCTCGTCTTTTTTACCATTACCGGCTGCCACAACTTTACCTCTTTGTGGTTTTTCTTTTGCTGTGTCAGGAATAATAATTCCTCCAACTGTTTTCTCTTCTGCAGGTGCAGGTTCAACCAGAACTCTGTCTGCCAATGGTTTAAGATTTACTGCCATAATTTTTATGTTGTTTTATGTGTTTTTAGGTTGTTAAATATGCGATGACGTTATCAGAACTTATGCCAACAGGAAAATGCTGACACTTTTTCGCAGGGGCGGCAAACATAAGCCGAAAAATTGGCAAACAAGGCTGACAAAAAAGAATTTTTACGCTGCGCTACAACCTTCTAATGGTTATATTTGACTAATTATGAAATGAAGCCTTGGATTGAACATGAGGTAATTAAAGGCTGTATTGAAGGTAAACGTTTGTGCCAGAAACAGTTGTATGAACATTTTGCATCAAGAATGTTGGGTGTTTGTATGCGTTATGCAAAAGATAGGGCAGAGGCAGAAGATATGTTGCAGGAAGGATTTATTAAGGTATTTAATAATATCTCACGGTTTAAATTTGAAGGCAGTTTTGAGGGTTGGGTGCGCAGAATTATGATTTTTACTGCCATCAATTTTTATAAGCACCGAAGCCGCAAATTTCAGGAAGATTTGGATGTAACCGGTTATGATGCGGTTTATTCGGATGATATTGTTTCCAAAATATCTTTAAAGGAAATTGTGCTGCTCATACAGCAAATGCCTGAAGGTTACCGGATGATTTTTAACCTGTATGCTGTTGAAGGCTACACCCACAAGGAAATTGCCCAAATGCTGGGTATTGCCGAAGGAACATCCAAATCACAGTATGCAAGATCCAGACAATTTATGCAGGCTGCGCTTGCCAAACATTATCAAATATTAAATGAGCCTTTTCAGGAACCGAAATAAAAAGTTTGAAGCTGATTTGCAAAAGCAACTGGGCAAGCATGAGGTAAAACCTTCCGGTAGGCTTTGGGACAAGCTTAATCAGGAGCTTGCCGAAGGAGGTTTTGAACAAAATATACAGGCAAAGTTGGCTGATTTTGAACTGGTACCAAATCACAGCACCTGGCAAAAAATAGAGTCGCAATTGCCTCAGCAGCGCTCATCAAAGCCGCGTTTAGGGTATTTCTTTTTTACATTGCTTATCTTATTATTTTCTGCCGCAGTATGGTTGGGGTACGAATTAAAATCTCC
This sequence comes from Bacteroidia bacterium, assembly GCA_044236275.1. Taxonomy (GTDB): domain Bacteria; phylum Bacteroidota; class Bacteroidia; order UKL13-3; family UKL13-3; genus JAJTFA01. Next base: position 1,940 of record JBIIGU010000305.1, read on the forward strand.
TGCCATAACCAATGCAAACAAGGCAATTGAACGTACTGCTTATGATAATGATTTGCTAATCCAACAAAACAGCTCTGCACCAAAGCAAATAACCAAGAAAGAGGCAACAGTGCAGAAACAATTGCATCAAACAACGGCTATAAAAAATGTACAACAAAAAGGTACTAATGCCGATTTAAAAATCAAGGAGCTGAGGCAGGCGGCATCAACACCTTCAAAAACAAAGTTGCCAATGTACTCCTCAGAAAAAAACAATGTGCCTGAGGATAAAGCAAAACCTATGCGGTCTGCAACGGCTTATGCGCCTTTAGCATCCAAACCCGGGCAAATCATAACCGGCCGCACTAACCAACAATCAGATGCCACTAAAACAAATCTGCCTGCTAAACAAGACCATGCCACAACCGAACAGGTTGAGCAAGCTAACCACGAAGTTGCTAATGTGGCTGCCGATACTGTATTAAAGGATGATAAACCTGCTAACGCACCTGTTGCGCTATTAATGCCTGCATCTGCCGATTCTAGCAGCACAACGGTCTCTGGCAATAGCAGCAAGCAACAAGAGCAGCTGAGTATGGATGAAGAAAAGCCGGGTAAGTTTAGCATGATCATTATGGTAGGAACCCATCTTTCATTCAACCAT
>JBIIGU010000295.1:0-2559 GCA_044236275.1 Bacteroidia bacterium
TCCAAACTGTTTGGCAATAAAGCCATCTTCATCTTTCAGGTAAAGAAATTTCATCTCATCCAAATGGTATTTGCTGGCTGCTTTCTTTAGCGCATCAAGCGAATCTTGCGGTGACTGAGCAGGATCGTTGGAGTTAATTCCAATAATGCCCAGGTTATCATCTTCATACTTCTCAAATAACTTAAGCAGCCTTTGGCTGTATGCCGGAGCTATCTCACCGGAGTTGCAGGTAAATACCACTGCAAGGGCATATTTATCGGCAAATTCATAATGAGAGTGTACCTTTTCATCATAACCCGGTAAATTAAATCCCGGCAGTTTATCGCCTATCTGTAACATATGTTGAAAGAATTATATTTTAGTGCCCGCAAAATAAGTAATTTTTGCTTTGCCTATGATGAAAATTACAGAAGTAAGAACAAAAGCAGATGCAAAAGAATTTATTAATATGGCACGCTTTATTTACAAGGGCGATAAGGAATGGATACAGCCTTTGGATAAAGATATTGATGCCGTTTTTAATACACAGGAAAACCCCAATTTTAAATTTGGCGAAGCCACACGCTGGCTGCTAAAAAGCAATACCAACCAAACCATTGGTCGTATTGCCGCTTTTTACAGTGAGTTGTATAATAAAACCACCTCAGAAAAAACAGGTGGCATTGGTTTTTTTGAATGTGTGGATAGCAAGGATGCAGCCCATCTGCTTTTTGACACGGCTTGCAAATGGCTTACCGAGCGCGGAATTAAAGCCATTGACGGTCCCATTAATTTTGGCGAGAAAGACCGCTTCTGGGGTTTGATGGTTAGTGGTTTTAAAAATCCATCTTATCTGGAAACCTACAACCCACCCTACTACCAGGCTTTGTTTGAAAACTACGGTTTTAAGAAAACGGTTGAGCAATCTACCTCAGAAATTACTGCTGCCGATTTTAATTATGAGCGTTTCAAACGCATTGCCTCTCGCGTGCTGCAAAATCCTGATTATGGTTTTGAGCACTACCGCGACAGTGAGATTGAAAAATTTTCGCAAGACTTTATGAGCATCTACAATCAGGCATGGGCGCACCGACCTGATTTTACACCCATGACTATGGAGCGAGTAATGACCACCATGAAAGCGCTAAGACCCATTTTGCAGGAAGACCTGATATGGTTTGCCTATGCCAATAATGAGCCTGCCGGATTTTATATTAATGTAATTGATGTGAATCAGATTTTTAAACACCTGCATGGCAAAATGAATTTGTGGGCTAAAATCAAATTCCTGTGGTTTAAAAAATTTGGTCGTGTTAACCGTTGCCGCGGTATTGTGTTTGGCGTAATTCCAAAATATCAAAACCTGGGTTTAGAAACCGGCATGATTATTAAATGCCATGAGGCATTGCAAAACTACAAGTACATGCAATCTTCTGAGCTTGCCTGGATTGGCGATTTTAATCCTAAAATGCATTCTCTGTTTGATGCGCTGGGTGCCAAAACAACCAAAATTCATTATACCTATCAGTTAAAAGTTTAAAGGCATGAACCGTTTCAAAGAGGTTTCACTTCATCACATTACCGCTGTAGCTGCTCAGATCTTTGAACTGGCCCATCAAAAAAAAATCTGGGCTTTTTATGGCGATTTGGGTGCAGGCAAAACCACACTAATTAAGGCCATTTGTGCTGCTGCCGGTGTAGCAGATGAGGTTTCCAGTCCCACTTTTTCTCTGGTTAATCAATACCAAACAAAATCTGGCAATGCTGTTTTTCATTTTGATTTTTACCGCATAAAAAATCTTGAAGAGGCTTACGATATTGGTTATGAAGAATACTTTGACAGCGGCAACCTTTGCTTAATAGAGTGGCCTGAAAAAATAGAACCGCTGCTTGCAACAGAAGATGTGCTGCATATTAGCCTTACCAAAACAAATGAAAATACCAGAGATATTGAGGTTTGGTAAACAATTAAAAATAAACCTGTAATTTGCATCAACATGCAACAAACCGATATACTGCATACCCTTAGCGGAAGCCTAGCCTCGCCAATGGTGCTCGCCTTTGTATTGGGTGTTGTTGCCACATTGTTAAAAAGCGATCTTAAATTTCCTGAAGGCATGTATATGGGGCTTACCATCTACTTGCTTTTTGCCATTGGCTTAAAAGGTGGTGTAAAATTATCTCACACCCCATTGATTGAATTTGTTTTGCCCGGTGCAGGTGCCATTATCATGTGCTGCATCATTCCGCTAATCACCTATTTTATTTTGCATCACCTGGCCAAGTTCGATACCATTAATGCAGCGGCAATGGCTGCACACTTTGGTTCGGTTAGTGCTGTTACCTTCAGCCAAAGCATAACCTATGCAGAAAATGCAGGCATTGCTTTTGAAGGTTTTATGCCGGCTATGCTTGCCATTATGGAAGTGCCCGGTGTGTTTATTGCCTTATATATTGCTCGTAAAAAAATGGCTGCCCAAAGCCAAAACAATGAGGTAATGAGAGAGCTGCTTACCGGCAAAGGCATTATTTTACTTATTGGCGGCATCCTCATTGGTCTGCTTAGCGGTGATAAAGGAT
>JBIIGU010000025.1:0-8038 GCA_044236275.1 Bacteroidia bacterium
TGGCAGAGTTTCTAAATTGCGAAAGAGCTTTGCCTTGCAAAGCAGTTACGTTGGTATTGTTTATAAATACGTTGCCTTTATCAGGTTTATCGAGCGTGCCTATAATTTGCAGCAGTGTGGTTTTACCGGCACCGGATGCACCCACAATAGAAACAACTTCACCGCTATTTATGCTAAGGTCTATTCCTTTTAATACCGGCAGGCTGCCGTATGATTTGTAAATGCCATCTGTTCTAATCATGCTTTTTTGCCTTACGCTATGCAATGTACAATTATAATTACTCTCCGGCATTTCTTTATAGGAAATTAAGGTTTTTAACTTATAACTTAAGTGTTCGAAGTTAAGAGTTCGATGTTTGAAGTTTGTACGTTATTTAAATTAACACTTAGCCTTTAAAATTCAACTTATAGCTATTGGCCTTTGGCTGTTAGAAATTAGAAGGGTTAAATTACATTAATGTGATAATGTGTTGAAGTTATTTAGAACATTTTATTTTTATTTCATTCCTGTTTATTCGTCATTCAGCGCAACCGTCTTTAGTTTACAACGGTTATTCTACAAGCTCAGCCTCGGCTTAACTAAACACTTAAAATTCCTACAGTAAAATTTAAGATTTTCAAAACTCAAGTTTAGTTCTATTTTCGCACTCAAATTTTTATAGAATGAACATTCACGAATATCAGGCAAAACAAATTTTAAAATCCTTTGGCGTAGCCGTGCAAGAAGGTATAGTTGCTCAAACAGCTGATGAAGCTCATGCAGCAGCACTTAAATTAAAAGAGCAATTTGGCAGCGACTTTGTTGTGGTTAAAGCTCAGATACATGCCGGAGGCCGTGGCAAAGGCACCATTCAGGGCAAAGAGCAGCGCGGTGTGGCTGTTGCCAAAAATGCCGATAAGGCCAAAGAAATTGCCGGAAATATTCTTGGCGGAACCCTGGTTACCATTCAAACCGGCCCTAAAGGCAAAGTAGTAAACAAGGTTTTAGTTGCCCAGGATGTTTATTATCCCGGTGCTAACCAGCCAAAGGAGTATTACATGAGCGTGATGCTGGATCGTTCACAAAGTAAAAACATCATTGTTTACTCAACAGAAGGAGGTATGGATATTGAGCACGTGGCAGAAACTACACCTCACCTTATACACAAAGAAACCATCGACCCTAAAGTAGGCATGCAGGCATTTCAGGCACGTAAAATTGCTTTTAACCTGGGTTGTGAGGGCGAGGCTTTTAAGCAAATGGTAAAATTTGTGAGTGCTCTTTACCGCGCTTATGAGAACAGTGATTCCGCGATGTTTGAAATTAACCCTGTATTAAAAACTGCCGATAATAAAATCATAGCGGTAGATGGTAAGGTAAACATAGATGACAATGCTCTTTACCGCCATCCGGATTACGAAGCTATGCGTGATTTAGCCGAAGAAGATCCTACCGAGGTTGAGGCCGGTAAACACAATCTTAACTTTGTAAAACTAGATGGCAACGTTGGCTGCATGGTAAACGGTGCAGGCCTGGCTATGGCAACAATGGATATAATTAAACTTTCCGGTGGCGAGCCTGCCAACTTTCTTGATGTAGGTGGCAGTGCCAACGCCAAAACAGTTGAAGCCGGTTTCCGCATCATCCTGAAAGATCCTAATGTTAAGGCCATACTCATTAATATTTTTGGTGGTATTGTGCGTTGCGATCGTGTTGCTCAGGGGGTGGTAGATGCATATCATTCTATCGGAAATATTCCGGTGCCAATCATTGTACGCCTGCAAGGAACCAATGCAGAGCAAGCCAAAAAACTCATCGATGAAAGCGGACTCAAAGTTTATTCAGCTATTGTATTGAAGGAAGCGGCTGATCTAGTTCAAAAAGCAGTAGCTGGAACGATTTAGTGTTTTAAGTTTGAGGTTCAGTGTTTAGTGTTCGAAGTTGAACTTACAACTCAACATTTATAATTCAATATTCATCATTCAACCAGTAGCTTTTGGCCTTTCTCTACTTATTACTCATGTGCCGGGGTTATTTCATCTAAGCACCGCTTCGCAAATTGCACTTATATTCTGCAGTTGCATGCAGTTAAAATGTTTTTTTGGGCACTGGCTGTGGCCTATTTTGCTGCAGGGGCGGCAGGCCAAACCTCCTACCTGCATATTGGCAACGCTAAACGTTTGTGTGCCGCGGTAGGCACTCATGCCAAACTCCGGTATGGTATTGCCCCAAATGGATACCACATCTTTTTTTAGTGCCGCTGCAATATGCATGAGTCCTGTGTCGTGTGTAATTATTTTTTGTGCACCGTTCACCACTGCAGCAGATTGCTCCAGACTTAGCTTGCCGCAATAGTTTATTACATGCCCACCGGCTTGCCTAGCAATAAGTTCCCCATTTGCTTCATCTGTTTTACCTCCAAGTAACACTACCGGCATTGGTAGGTTGCGGCATATTTCACGTATTTTTTCATTGGGCATGCGCTTGGTAGCATGCTGCGCACCAATGGCAAATGCCACATAGCCTGCAGGCAATGCCGGCAAAGCTACCTGTTCTGGGCCAAAGAAGTAATCTAGCCCAAGTCCATCATTGCGCACTCCAAAGTTTTGCACAGTTTGCATATAACGGTCAACCACGTGCATGCTGGGCAGTTTATTTATTCTCAGGTTTACCAGCAGCCATTTTTCTAAATTAAGTTTAGGGTAAGCAAAAGCAGGTATCTGCAGCATGGTTTTAAGCAGCAGTGTGCGCAGGTTGTGGTGAAGGTCTATAATGGCATCAAAGTCGCGTTTCTTTAGAGCACGCGCAGTAGCAGATAAAGATTTATTAAGCACATGCACACCACTTAGATAAGGGTTGTGTTGCAGTAAGCCCGCATATTCAGGTTTGGTTAAAAAATGAACTTCGGCATGCGGCACTTGCTGCTTAAGGCAGCGTATAACAGGTGTGGTAAGCACCACATCGCCAATAGAGCTAAAACGTATAATCAGAAATTTGGGCATAAGCAATAATCCATTGCGAATTAAGCAGGTAAAACAGGTTAAAACAAATATAGATACTTTAACTTCTGCGTTGCTGCAGCCATGTTTCAAACTCTGCACTGCTTTTTGCGTTGAGGCACATTTCCGCAAACAGCCCACCTTTACGTGCCACGTTTATGCCAAAGTGCATATCAAAAAAACCTGCAGTTTCGTGCGCATCAGGGTTAATAGAAATGAGCACATTTTTATTCAATGCATAATCCAGGTATCGCCAATCAAGATCCAATCGGTAGGGGTTTGCATTAAGCTCAATAGCCACACCATTTGCTGCACATGCATCAATCAGTGTATGGTAATCCAGCGGGTATCCTTCACGCATAAGCAGCAGCCTGCCGCTAGGGTGTCCCAGAATATCGGTAAATGGATTTTCAATGGCTCTTAGCAAACGACTCATGGCTTTTTCCTTGCTCATTTTTAAATTGCTATGCACAGATGCAATTACAAAATCAAACGATGCCAAAACATCAGGGCTATAATCCAATGCACCATCGCCCAAAATATCACTTTCAATGCCTTTGTAAATTTTAAACGGAGCAAGTTCTCTATTCAGCGCATCAATTTCGGCATGTTGTTTTATAATATCAGCCTCCTTTAAACCTCCTGCATATTGCGCACTTTTAGAGTGGTCGCAAATACCCAAGTATTCAAATCCCTGCTGTTTACAGAAGGTTGCCATTTCCGCTAAGGTATTAGCCCCATCAGAGTATGTGGTGTGGTTGTGGAGCACACCCTTCAGGTGTTGATAGGTAATAAGCTCAGGTAGTTTGTTGTTTTTTGCTTTTTCCACTTCGCCTAAGCCTTCGCGCATTTCCGGCTCTATAAACGCAAATCCTGCAGAAGCATAAATGGCCACTTCATTGCCCGCTTTAAAATTTACACCGGCTTGTTCTACTTGTTTTAGGTGAGCCGGGGCAGCGGTAGAGTTAAAGAGCATCTCATCAAAATGGGTTTCATTGGTAACAAGCAGTTGTACTGGGTATCCTTCGGCACTGCGAAAGTGCATGCTGTTGTCAGAGCAACTAACCGTATAGGATTTTTGCAAGTGTATAAGCAGTTGTTCCATATTGGCGGCAGCCAGCAAAGAAATATGATCAAGTGTTTCTGTTTTTCTACGCAGATCACCTGTAAAGGAAGCACGACTTACACAAGGCAGCTTGCTCAGTTCCTGCAACAGTTGCAATGCAGGAGTTTGCAGTTTAAAGAAGTGAAACTTATTGGCATTGCTAAAAATAAACTCAATACTTTCTTTAACGGCTTGTTGTGTTTTTAGGCCAAAGCCTTTGGCTTGAGCCAGGCGATTTTCATTGCAGGCATAAAGCAGTTCGCCCATGCTTTCAATACCCAGTTGTTTCCAGATAAAGGCAATTTTCTTTGGACCAATGCCTTTTACTTTAAATAAATCAATTACACCTTGTGGGGTTTCGTTAATGAGTTGCGCGAGCTCAGCAAACGAGCCTGTTTGGTTTATTTCAACAATCTTTTGGGCAATGCTTTTGCCTATACCTTCCATGGCTTCAAGCTCAGCCACAGATTTGCCATCCAGCGGTGTGTGCAGTTTATCTATTTTGAAAGCCGCAGCAGCATAAGATTTTATTTTAAACGGATTACCATCATGCAGTTCACTGAGGTTGGCGTACCATTTAAATAATTCGGCAATTTCATCATTGGTCATGCAGGGAAGGTAGGGAAAATTTGAAATTAGAAGATTGAATTACATTAAATGTTCAACATTCATTCTCGCATCTCAAATCTTGTTAACACTGAGCATCGAACAGCAAAAGCTAACTAATTAATTTGCTTTCCTATTTTCCAGCGTTCTGTTTTAAGGAGTGCACCTTTTACGTCATAGTATTTCCAGATGCTGTCTTTTTTATCTTTATGAAAGTAGCCTGAGCATTTCAGGTTGCCTTGCTCGTCATACAAAGTATACGGACCATGCTTCATGTAAATAATGGTATCACGATAGCTACCGTAGTTGTTTTTATCGGGCACAATTTTAATCATGTCCTTGTGGTGATAAACTTCTTTCAGTTTCTTTTTCGTGGTTTCATCGTAGTAATAGTAGGTTTTACCTGCTTTGTCATCAATAACTTGAGCAGAAAGATTAAAACCAATAAAACATAATGCGAGAATAGTGGTAAGTTTTTTCATGAAGGCATGTAAAAATTTTGCTGCAAAACAAACTCATTTTGCTTAAAAAGCAAAGATGTTATTCCAAGTTGTATTGTTTGATTTTACGGTAAAGTGTGCGCTCTGAAATGCCCAGCTCATTGGCTGCTTTTTTGCGTCTGCCATTATATTTTTCAAGCGCTTTTTTTATCATCTCCAATTCCAGTTCTTCCAGTGATAGTGATTCGTTGGCAGGCTGGGCCACTGGAATTTCAATAACCTGAGGAGTGTTGGATGTAGGCGTTACCGGCATTACTTGCGGGTGTGATATAGGCTGATGAAATGACTCGTTAAGCAGGTTGCCTAACGGCTCGCGTGATGGTGGATTAAGGCCTGCACCTGCATTGCCGCCCTGCATCATGTCAAACACCACACCTTTCAAATCCATTACATCCTTTCTTAAATCAAACAACACTTTATAAAAAATATCACGTTCACTCATGCCTTGATCTGCCGGTGTATTGCCAAGCAGCATAGGCAAACCGGGTTTTTCGGCCGGCAGCACACGTGTAAGTTCATGCGCATTGATGGTTTTATCTTCATCAAGCACCGAAAGTTGTTCGGCAATATTTTTTAACTGACGTATATTTCCCGGCCAGCGGTAGTTTACCAAAATTTGCAGTGCATCAGGCTCAATCACCAGCGGTTTTGATTTATATTTTTCTGCAAAGTCAGCTGCAAATTTTCTAAAAAGGAGGTGTATGTCTTCTCTGCGCTCACGCAGAGGCGGCACTTTAATAGGCACGGTGCTGAGGCGATAGTATAAGTCTTCGCGAAATTTTCCGGCAGCAGCCAAATCCAATAGATCTTTGTTGGTAGCAGCAACCACTCGCACATCTGTTTTTTGCACTTTGGATGAACCCACTTTAATAAACTCACCGCTTTCTAACACACGCAACAAACGGGCTTGCGTTTCTAAGGGTAGTTCTCCAACTTCATCTAAAAAAATGGTGCCACCGCTAACGGTTTCAAAATAACCTTTACGCGTATCGTGTGCACCGGTAAAAGAACCTTTTTCGTGTCCGAATAATTCAGAGTCGATGGTGCCTTCCGGAATGGCACCGCAGTTAACGGCAATAAAAGGTCCGTGTTTGCGGTTGCTTAGCGCATGTATTATTTTAGAAAAAGCTTCTTTACCTACGCCACTTTCACCATTAATCAGCACACTGATATCGGTGGGGGCAACCTTTACTGCGGTTTCAAGTGCAATATTCAGCAGGGGAGAGTTGCCAATAATTTCAAATCGTTGTTTTATATCCTGTATGTTCATACAATAATTTTTTAGTGAAGGAGTGGGAACAAATGTTAAAGCACTTCAACCACGTTACCAAGAAGGCTGGTTTGGGTGCTGCGTTCTATTTTTACTTTAACGTACGAACCTTTGCCAATACCATTTAGTTTAGGAAAAATAACGGTAATGTTTTGGTCGTTGCGTCCTTTTAGGTCGGCCTCAGATTTTTTTGATTCTCCTTCAACCAGCACCAGTTGTTCGGTGCCGATATAGCGTTTATTTTTTTCTATGCTAATGCTGTTCTGCAGATTGATAAGTTTCTGCAACCTGCGGCTTTTTTCTTCAGCAGCAATATCATCGGCATATTTGCGTGCAGCCATAGTGCCTGGGCGCTCACTGTAGGCATACATATAAGCAAAATCAAACTGTGAGTAGCTAAACATATTCAGTGTATCGTTAAACTCTTCTTCTGTTTCGCTGCAAAAGCCCACAATAGCATCTGTAGAAATACCGCAATCCGGAATAACCTCACGTATTTTTTCAATGCGTTGTTTAAACCATTCTGCATCATACGTGCGGTTCATCAGTTTCAACACCCGTGAGTTGCCAGACTGTAAAGGGAAATGAATATAGTTACAGATATTGTTATACTTTTTCATGGTATACAATACCTCATCGGTAATATCTTTTGGATGTGAAGAAGAGAAACGGATACGCAGATCGGGAGCAATTTGTGCCACCTGCTCCAGCAACTGTGCAAAGTTGCACAAAGTTTCGCCTGCTTCATTTTGCCATTTATAGGAATCAACGTTTTGCCCAAGCAGTGTTACTTCTTTGTATCCTTGGTTATAGAGGTCGGTAGCCTCTTTAATAATGCTTTGAGGTTCGCGGCTGCGTTCACGTCCGCGTGTAAAAGGTACCACGCAAAATGAGCACATATTATCGCAACCACGCATTATGCTCACAAAAGCATTAACTCCATTACTGCCTAAGCGCACTGGCGTAATCTCAGCATAGGTTTCTTCTCGACTCAGCAACACGTTAACCGCTTTCTGTCCTTCTTCTACCTGTTCTATAAGTTTAGGAATATCACGGTAGGCATCTGGCCCTACAACAATATCAACCAATTGTTCTTGTTCCAGTAATTTGGCTTTTAAACGTTCGGCCATACAACCCATAACACCCACAATCATTCCCGGATTTTTCTTTTTCTGGTGTTTCAACTCTCTTAATCTGCCCCACACACGCGACTCGGCATTATCTCTAATGGCGCAGGTATTTAAAAACACCACATCGGCCTCCAGCGGGTTAGGAGTAGTTTTATAACCTTTATCCAGCATAATGCTGGCCATCACTTCACTGTCAGCCAGATTCATGGCGCATCCATAGGTTTCTATATACAGGTTTCTGGTGGCGGTTTCAGGGGCCACATCAGCAGTTATCCCTCTCATGCTTGCATCAAATTGAGGCGCAAAGATAATAATAATTGTGACAGAGTGGCAGAAAAATCTGTTTCTTATAGCCCCTGCTATTTGATTAAGGAATGGGATAATATTATGTTCGCAACATGAAAGTACTTGTAACAGGCAGCAATGGTTTGCTGGGGCAAAAACTAAC
>JBIIGU010000296.1:0-2551 GCA_044236275.1 Bacteroidia bacterium
CGCAATGTGCAGCGGTCCGCTTTCGTTACCTATATATACTTTTGCCTGTCTACACAATGCTGCAAGTTCAGCAAGATTAAATATTCCTGCAATGCTGTGCGTCTCAAATGATAATTGTTGTTGAATACTTTTAATCAAATCTCTTTCGTAATGGTCGCCAGTAAATATAATTTCCAGATTCTTCTCTTTATGCAGCCATTGGGCTAATGATGCGAACTTATCCCATCTGCGCAATTTTTTTCTGGCTCCGGGATGCAAAATAGCAAAGCGTTGCACACCAAGATCTGTAAGGTAATTTTCAACCTTTTTTCTTTCATACTCGCCTGCATACAATTGAGGCGAATAGGTGAGTAGGGATTTATCGCTTATAAGAGGTTCAATAATTTCTCTATTGGTAATCACTTCATGTGGTTGCTTACCCTTCATTTTGTTTTTAAGTCTGATGGTTCCTCTGTCAACTCTGATTTTTGGCCAATGGCATAATGCGTAAAATAGGCTTCTGCTGCTAACCCTTAAATCAGCAATCAAATCATAATCGCCTGTAAGGTCATTCCAGTTGCTGGTAATATGTTTAAGGTTTGGATTGTTATGTGCCAGTGTGATGGCAAATGGTTTACATAAAAGAGTAATCTCTGCCTCCTTAAATTGTAATTTTAGTATATCAATTACATGTTGTGCATAGCATAGATCACCAATTTCATCTGTTTTAATGATGAGTATGCGCTGAATGGGTATATCTTTAAGATTCTTTTGACCGTTAATTAATTTGGTAAGCAATACCGAGCAGGCATTGTTAATTTTTTCGGGCAACGTATATTTAAGAAGTTTATACCTGTTCACCTTACAATGATACAAAGTGTTTCGGAATGTTTTACATTGCAGCCATAATAGCATATGCAAAGAAAATTTTTTTCAAATCTTATATTGCTACTATTGCTCAATCTGCTGGTAAAGCCGGCTTGGGTTCTTGGTATTGACCGTAGTTTTCAGAATCATTTGGGGTTTGCCAACTATGGTGATTATGCCAACATTTTTAGTTTTTCGTTGATTTTGTCGGTTATATTGGATCTGGGTATTAATAATTTTGTAAGTTCTGCAATTGCAAAGCAGCCGGAGCGCATCAATGAGTTGTATTTGCCTCTGTTCTTCGTTAAAATCTTTTTTGGTCTCATTTACATTATGATAACGTTGGTGGCAGGTTGGTTATACGGATATAATCAATATTTTCTGATGCTCCTGTTATGGCTTTGCATCAATCAGCTCATTGCTTACATAGCCACTTTTAATAGAAGTTTTGTAAGTGGTTTACAGTTATATAAAACAGATGCCTGGCTTTCTGTAATTGATCGTTTTACAATGTTATTACTGGGTGTTTTTATGGTATGGATACCCGTATTGCCGGTGAATCTAAATACATTTATTGGTATACAAACGGTAGGTTATCTGATGGTGCTGCTGGCAAGTTTATTGGTACTGATGGGTCATTTGAAATATAGCGGTTCAGCTCACATCAGGCAACAAATTTATCCCGTATTCAGACAGGCGCTTCCTTATGCATTGCTTGCATTGCTTATGATGTGCTATGCAAGGGTTGACAGTCTAATACTTAAAAAGCTTCATCTAAACGGTAGTCTGGAAAACGGGATTTATGCGGCCGGAGGTCGTTTGTTTGATGCTGCCAATATGTTTGCAGTATTGATTGGGTTCATGCTGCTACCGGCATTCTCGGCCAATTTATCCAAGCCAGATGAGCTCAAGAAACTTGTTCGATCAGCGGTTATTATTTTACCCGGTTTTGGTTTGTTCGTTTCCATTTTTTGTTATGTGTATCGTTTAGAGATTATGCAGGCCATGTATCATGAAGCAAATGCTTACACTGCATCGGTTTTTGGCACACAAATGTTTAGTTATACCATGATGTGCGGGATGTATGTTTTTGGCACGCTATTAACTGCCGGAAAGGAATTAAAACTACTGAATGGTTTGGCATTTGTAGCATTGTTATTAAATGTGGTAGGAAACATACTGTTGGTGCCTGAACAAGGTGCACTGGCCTGCGCAAGAGTAGGACTTGCTACGCATACCTTCATATTTATAACCAACCTATACTTGGCACTAAAAAAATCACCCGGTTTGTTTCCGGTTTCTTATCTGGCAAAATATGCATTGCTTTCTATAGGGTCGGTTTGCATCATCGTGTTGTTCGGGTATCTTCAGTTTTCATTTGTTTTGGCAGGAATAGGCGGCTGCGCTACATGGATTATTTTAGTTTTTGTATTGCAATTGGTAAATGTTCAAAGCGTACGAGGCATTTTTATGTCTACGCAGGCAATCAATTAGTGGTGCGCATGTTATTTTTTATATTTTTGTCGGTATTCAATCGTTATTACTTCAAAACATCAGCACATGAATAAAAAAAGAACATCATATTCTTTTGAATTTGTAGATACCTTAAGGTTTCTTATTAAATGGAAAAAGCAACTTTCAATTATAGTGGCAGTTGCCATAGTTGCAGCTGTTGTAGGTTCGGGTACATGGTTTATAACACCGA
>JBIIGU010000298.1:0-2549 GCA_044236275.1 Bacteroidia bacterium
CTCCAGGCAATCTGGTTTTTTGGGCTTGCAAACCATAGCACCCAGCTCCATCATGGCTTGGTTGTGCAAAGCAGGATCGGTTTTATCCAGAATATTGGCTGCAATATCAGAAAATAGTTTCTTGCCATGTTGGCTGTTAATGGGTTCTTCAATTTCAAAGAGTCTGGAAAGCACCCGGTAAACATTACCATCAACCACTGCATGAGCCTCATTTGCTGCAAATGAGGAAACAGCTGCTGCAGTATATGGCCCAATCCCTTTAAGTTGTATCAGACTGTTATAGTCGGACGGAAATTTGCCTTTATAATGAGATAAAATAAGTTTGGCTGTATGATGCATATTTGCTGCCCTGCTGTAGTACCCTAACCCTTGCCACATTTTCATTATTTTTTTTTCGGGCGCTTTGGCCAACTGAGTAATACTTGTAAAAGTTTGGCTAAACTCCAGATAGTAAGGCAAACCCTGATCAACTCTTGTTTGCTGCAAAATAACCTCTGAAAGCCATATTAGATAAGGATCTTTGGTATGGCGCCAAGGCAAATCTCTTTTATGCTTATTATACCATTTGTATAAGGGGGTAAAGGCGGTCATTTTCTGGTTGCAAGTTAATCTATGTCGAAAAAATTACACTTATGCGTGCATTTTGTTTTGAAATTCATACATTTGCAACCCTGTTTGTAAAAAAGCAAGCAGATACTTAAACAATTGAGAATAAATTCATAACAATTAATTTTTATTAAAACAATGACAAAAGCAGAAGTAATTGCAGAAATTTCAACCAAAACAGGTATTGACAAAGCCCAAGTTCAAGAAGCCGTTGAATCATTTTTCAAAGTGGTTAGAACTTCAATGGTTGAAGGTAAGAATGTATATTTCCGTGGATTCGGAAGTTTTGTGATTAAAAAGAGAGCAAAGAAAATTGCTCGTAACATTTCTAAGAATACCGCTATGGTTATTGATGAGCATTATATTCCTAGTTTCAAGCCGGCTAAAACTTTCGTTGATAAAATTAAGAAAAGCGAAACAGTAAAAGCCAAAGCAGCTAAACTTACTGCTTAATTAAGAATGAGAAAAAATCAGCTATTCCTTTTGCTATCTGTTGCAGCACTTGTTGGTTTCCTGTTTTACAAGGGTTACAAAACACCAACAGCAACAATTGCAAATACCAGCACAGAATTTAAGGAATTTGATTTTAATGATTACTTGAATACAGCTTCGCAGAAGCTGGATTCTGTTTCTAAAATTAAACTAGAAGCCATTGGTAATAATGAAAAAGATACCTTGGCTCTTCAGCGCAAAATTGTTCTTTGGGATTCTGCAGGTTATCCATTTATAGCAGCTCATTACCTACATGATTTAGCTGAAATTATGCAAGATGAGCGCACCTGGTTCGCTGCCGGAAGCAAATTTTACATGCTGGCCGCTTCTGAGTCAGATTCGCTTATTGCAACTCGAGCAGCTATGGAAGCTAAACATGCCCTAGAAGAGGTAATTAAAATAAATGGCGGTAACTTGGATGCAAAAAATGCACTTGCAGCTTGTTACATTGAGGTTGATCAGGATGTGATGAAAGGCGTGAGCTTGCTTAAAGAGGTTGTTGAAAAAGACTCCAATAATGTTCAAGCCATATACACCTTGGGAATGCTTTCGGTTCAATCTAATCAGCTCGAAAAAGCAAAGGAAAGGTTTGAGAAACTCATACACCTACAACCATTCAATGCAGAGTATTATTTTTATTTGGCAGAGATATATGCTAAAATAGGAGATACCCCAACGGCCATCAAAACTTACGAGAAATGTAAAACTTTGCTAACCGACAAGGAAGCAAAAAAAGAAGTAGATACCATTATTAAAAAATTAAAAAACATTTAACAACTATGCCAAGCGGTAAGAAAAGAAAAAGACATAAAATAGCCACTCACAAGCGCAAAAAACGTTTGAGGAAGAACAGGCATAAGAAAAAATAATTCGTTTTGAAGTTAATCTGTATGGGTAATTCCGTTAGGCTAATAATAAAGCCAAGCGGCATTACCTTTAGTAATGTTGTTGTTTAGTGAGTCACGAATTAATCATAAATACACATCCGGGTGGTGGCGTTGAAATAGCGCTTGTCCGCGATAGGAAACTGATCGAGCTCCATCATGAAAAGGCTGATAGTAATTTTGCCGTTGGTGATGTTTACCTTGGTACAGTTAATAAACTCATGCCCGGTTTAAATGCCGCATTTATAGATGTTGGGCATGAGAAAGATGCTTTCTTGCATTACCTCGATTTGGGTCCGCAAATCAAATCATTTATTCGCCATACCCGTCTCTTATTAAGCAACAAACAAGCATCTGTTTGGCCTAAAAAGCGCGATAATGAATCGGATATAGTTAAATCCGGGAAAATAGGACAGGTATTATCCAGAAACCAGCAGGTTGTGGTTCAGGTTGCCAAAGAACCCATTTCAAATAAAGGACCCCGATTAACCTCGCAGCTATCTTTTGCAGGTCGTTATCTGGTTCTTATACCATTTGACGATACTGTTTCTATTTCTAAAAAAATTA
>JBIIGU010000297.1:0-2549 GCA_044236275.1 Bacteroidia bacterium
TGATACCATTACCCAGCGGGTTAAAGCAGGCTTTGTGTATTTGAAACAACATACTGCATTTCTGATTTTTGGCATATTCAGCTACGCAGTTTTTGCTATGCTCATTGTAGAAATATTTTCATTATTGCCGGCCTATGTAGAAACGCACTTGCATGAGCAGGGTAGTGTTTTTGCTATGGCTGATGGTATTTATGCCTTAGGAGCTTTGGGTGCAGGCTTATTTGTAAATAAAGTTTTTGCCTCAACCAATAAGGTAAAGGCAGTAATAATACTTACACTTGCTACAGCTGCTATTTTCTTCTGGATGTTTGCCAGTAAAGCAGTTTGGGTGGTGTATATCGTTTCACTTATTTTAGGTTTTACCAATGCCGGAATTAGGGTGCTGCGCTTAACCTATTTGTTTAACCATATTCCCAATGAATTAATGGGACGCGTAAACAGTATTTTTAATATGGCAAATGTACTTACGCGTGCCGGGTTTATATTTCTATTTTCCACTTCATTTTTTACCTTTGGCAATCATGTGATTTGGGCCTACTTTGTGATGTCAATTTTTTTGCTCATTTCTGCATTGGTATTAATTTTTAATTACAATAAAATCAACAACTAATCAGTCTGCCAACTATGTCATACGCCATACAGGAAATTGCTGAAATTGTGCAAGGCAAACTGGTGCATCAGGCGGCAGGTTTAGGCATTGCCGATAGGGTTGAGCATCTGCTCATAGATTCACGCAAGATTGTTTATCCTGAAACCTCTTTGTTTATTGCTATAAAGGGTGAGCGAAATGATGGTCATGCATATCTAAAAGATGTGTATGATAGCGGGGTGCGTAATTTTATGCTTCAGCAATTTGCGGCAGAGGCATTACCAGCCGATGTAAATATTATCTTAGTAGGTGATGCGCTGCATGCCATGCAGACATTAGCAAGTTATCACCGCAAACGCTTTGCCTATCCGGTGGTTGGTATTACGGGCAGTAACGGAAAAACCATTGTAAAGGAATGGCTTTATCAACTCCTTAAAGATGATGTAAATGTCGTACGCAACCCTAAAAGTTATAACTCACAGGTTGGTGTGCCGCTATCTGTTTGGCAAATGCAGGGTTTTCATCAACTGGGTGTTTTTGAAGCCGGAATTTCTTTAAAAGGCGAAATGGGCAAGCTAGAGCAGATGATTAAGCCCGAAATTGGTATTTTTACCTACCTCGGTTCAGCACACGATGAAGGCTTCCATTCACGGAAGGAAAAATTACATGAAAAGTTGCAGCTGTTTAAGGATGCCGGTTTGCTTATATACAGCAGAGATTATGAAGACGTAGAGGAAGGTATTATTCAATTTTTGCCAAGGCACCCAAAGCTTAAAACTTTTACGTGGAGTCTTTCAGGTATTGCTGCCGATTGCAATTTTCAGGCAGAAGTAAAATCAGGACAAACGCAAATTAAATGGCGCAGGGGCTCACACTTGCTTAGCATAAGCATACCTTTCACCGATGAAGCATCCATAAATAATGCCTGTTCCTGTTTTGCTTTTCTTGCCGCTGTAAACAGGCTATCTACCGATGTGCTGAAACGTTTTGAAGCTTTGCAGGCCATAGAAATGCGTTTACAACTTAAAGAAGGAAATAATAATTGTATACTGATTAACGATAGCTACAACGCTGATATCAATGCCTTGCAAATTGCACTCGATTTTATGGAGCAGCAAAGTGCAGGCTATCAAAAAACTGTTATTTTATCCGACATACTGCAAAGTGGTATATCGGAAAATGATTTGTATAAACAGGTTGCCGCATTGCTAAGACAAAAGAATGTATCCCGCATTGTTTGTATTGGTCCAGTTATGTGCCGCAATAAACAAGTGTTTGAGGCGCATACGCAGTTTTACGAATCAACTGCACAATTTATTCAGCATTTTAAAAGTTTAGATTATTTGCATCAGATTATTTTAATTAAAGGTGCACGTGAATTCCGCTTTGAGAAAATAAGTTCATTGCTTGAAAAACGTATTCATGAAACCATTTTTGAAATAAACCTAAACGCCTTGGTAAATAACCTCAACGTTTACCGCAAGCATATTGCTCCTCAGGTTAAGCTAATGGGAATGGTTAAGGCATACAGCTACGGTGCGGGTAGCTATGAGATAGCAAAAGTGCTGGAGTTTAATAGAGTTGATTATTTAACTGTCGCTTATGCAGATGAAGGTGTTGTATTGCGCAAGGCCGGTATAAAACTACCCATCATGGTTATGAATCCTGAAGCATCTGCCTTTGATCAGATTTTGAAGCATAACCTTGAACCTGAAATTTATAATTTTCATATTCTTGATCAGTTGATTAATGCCTGTGATGGGGAAGAAACAGGAATTCATATTGAATTGGATTGTGGCATTAAACGTTTGGGTTTTGATGAAGATGAACTGGACTTACTGATTGATACATTAAAGCAAAATCCGAACATAAGGGTTCGAAGTGTTTTTGCCCATCTTGCCGCTAGTGAAGAAAAAAAACATGATGAGTTTACCCATGATCAAATCTTCCGATTCAATCA
>JBIIGU010000300.1:0-2533 GCA_044236275.1 Bacteroidia bacterium
ATGACAAGCAGTACAATTCTTAAGACTATCTCCCGGTGAACCCGTATAGCCTGCATCTGTTCCGTCTCTTCTTTTACCAAAAGCTCCTTCATCAAATGAAGCAAGCATTATAATGGCGCAAAAAACGCCTATCATTGTTAGCAAAGTATTTTTCATTCTTATAGAATTAGTACGTGAAAATATACCGAAATAAACTTTAAAAAAACAGTTAAGTTTATTTTAAGAGTGTAATTTCTATCCTTCTGTTTATAGCATGCTCTTCTTCTGAACAAATCACTCCATTTCCGCATTTGTTTAATAAGCGGTCTTCGCCATATGCAATAGTTGTAATGCGTGTTGAAGAGACACCTTTCGTATTAAGGTAAATTCTTAAAGATGCAGCACGTCTAGCTGAAAGTGCCTTGTTATAAGGATCCGTTCCCCTTGAATCGGTGTGAGCTGCAATTATTACTTTTATATCCTTTTGCGTTTTGAGCACCTTAACCAATGTGTCTAGTCCAAGCAGTGCCTTTTCATTTAATTTATAATCATTGTATTGAAATGGAATAGGCTGAATTACGGGTAATGTTGTTTCCTGTTGATTTTGCAAAGTTGCCGTAATTTCTGCTTGAGCATCAGATTTAGCAATTAAACTTAGCTTATCGGATGAAGCTTGTGCAACAATAACTTTACTCGTAGAAGGTTTATTAGTTTTAGGTGCTGTGGTTAATTTATTTGTACCGGTAGGTTTTGCAGAAGATAACTTAACTGCTCCAGGCTTACTCGAGGGAGGTTGATTTTTAAGTACTCTAGGAAGCGAGGTTTTATTACCTGCAGAATTATTCGCTGCAGATTCTTGAGCTAAAACCGGCTGTTCGATGACAGATATTTGATTGGATAATTGTTCACCGGACTCTTTTCTTGCAGAAGAATCTTTTTCAGAGGCTATATTGGATTTGACCTTGGATGCAATCAGTTTAGGATGTGTTGAAGTTTCTATGTACCTATCGCGATCAATAAAACGATAAATCCTATCGGCTCCTGTGCCATTATCTCTATTGGAGGCAAAATATCCTGAAACACCTCCATCCGCAGAAATAAATGATACTTCATCCCTCTCAGAATTGATAGGTTTGCCCATATTAATAGAAGGATTTTGTGCAACATAGTTTTTATCTAAAACTGTCATAAAAACATCGTAGCCTCCATAACCATAGAATCCTTTAGATGAATAAAACAAAAGTCCGTTGCTCAAGTAAGGATATAAGTCATGAGCGAAGGTATTAACTCTTGAACCAAGATTTACCGGCATTCCCCAGCTTCCGTTGGGTTGTTTTTTTATTTTATAAATATCAAACCCACCAATTCCACCGGGCATATCAGATATAAAGAAAAGCGTATTGCCATCTTCGGAGATACATGGATGCGTGTAGTTATATTGTTTATTATTAAATGGCAATAAAACAGGCTTTCTATACCGGCCATTTTCAAAACTAGCCATATAAAGTTGCATATTAGAAATGCCTTCATCCGAGTCATCCATTTGCGCCTTTTTGCTCACCGCACCACCTTTTTTTGTCTTCACTGCGTTTGCAGAAAAATAGATTACTTTACCATCTTTAGCTATGGAAGGTGCACTCTCATTATAAACGAAACTAATTCCTTCAAACAACTTATCTCCTTCCATAAAATGCAGAGGATTTTCCATTTCGGCATAATCCAAGTCAAAAACAGACATAGAATACACAGGCTTTTTATTTCTTGCATGCGCATAAACCAAACCTTCTTCTACAAAATCTATACCTGCAGCCTGACCTGATATATCTAGGTTTGTAGGTAAAATCTGATAGTTCTTTATACTGTCTTTTTTACTTATTGCCCAATTAAGAGATCTATTTAAAAAGCTTGCAAACTGGTCATCTTTTACAATGGTCATATATTTTCTAAATTGCTCTTTTGCCTCTTTATACTTGCCATTTATTTTTAGCACATTGCCATAATCCAAATAAGACTGTGGTTGAATTTTTGAATCGGTCATTTTCATCAACCTGGTATAATATTCTTCAGCAAGCTTGTATTGAAAAGAGTACAAATATGACTCTGCTAATCTATTGACTATATATCCTCGCTTTTTAGGTTCAGCGCTAATCAATGCTTCCTGATAATACTTAATCGCTTCTTGGTATTGGAACAGCTCAAAGCTCTCATCAGCATTTTTAATCAAGTTCTCTTGAGCGTAACTGATGTTTGTGATCGTTAATATCAGAAGCATAAATAGAATTATCTTTCTCATAATTAAGTATATTAAAGTTGTGATGAATTAAGGGTAAGTAAAATATCTTCAAGAAATTGTCTTGAGTTTGAAAGACGGGGTACTTTATGCTGGCCGCCAAGTTTTCCTGCTTTATCAAGCCACCTGTGAAAAGTTCCTTTAGGCAATTGCTTAATACGAGGTAAAAGCATAGCCATATCTTTGTAACGCTTGGCCTCATAATCAGAATTCTGCTTCTTAAGGTTTTCATCCAAGAGGCGAGTAAATTCTTCTATTGATTGT
>JBIIGU010000304.1:0-2531 GCA_044236275.1 Bacteroidia bacterium
ACCATTAGGAGCATTAACCAAAGCTTCAAAATGCGATTTCTCTTTAAGGTCTTTTAACTCTTTATTGGCTTGTTTAAATTTATTAAAAACATGATCGTTCAACACACTGTACTTTTTCTGAATTGCTTCTTTCTCTCCCATTGGCACAAATCCGGCATTGTTCCACTCATCTTGAATTGCTTTCAATTCATTTATCACATCAGTGCTGTCTTCCTTTTGCAATAAGCTCCCTAACTTACCAATCAAAGCTTTCTTCACTTCAAGATTTTGCTTCTGTTCCTGAACCTGATTTGCAAAATGCTGTGCTTTTTTCTCGAAAAACATATCACAGGCAGATCTAAAGCGTTTCCATACAGCATCAGATATCTTATCATGAACAGGCCCTGATTTTTTCCACTCTTCCTGCAATTTCTTGAGCTCTGCAGTCTGCTTATTCCAATCTATTGGGTTTGCAGCCAGTTGCTCGGCCTTCTCTATTAAATCGTTTTTATACTTTAGATTTTCGTTACGCTCATGATGAAGTTGCTTAAAGAAAACATTCTTATTGTTAAAAAACTGATTGCGAGCCTCGCGAAATTCGTCCCATATTGATTCACGATACTTCAGGGGCACCATACCAATCTTTTTCCAGTCATCCATTAAACTATTGACCACATTTGTATGCTCAAGCCAATCTTTAATGCGTGCTGTTTTAATATTTGACAATTCAAGAGCCTTAGCAAGTAAAGCTTTCTTTGCCGCTAGGTTATCCTCACGCTTACGCTGATTATCTTCCATCACGGTCTTAATCATTTCATATATCTTATCACATTCTTGCTTAAAGCGACTCCATATTTCCTCATTAGATTCAGGAGGCACAGGACCAATATTGCGCCAATCGTCCTGATATTTTTTCAACAGGATAAGTGCCTTTTTTGTGCTGGCCTCTTGCGCCAATTCTGCTACCTTTTTAGTTAAATCAATCTTCTGATCCAGGTTCTTTCTTCTGTCAAGCTCCTTTAGCTCATTAAAAATGGATAACCTGTCATAGAACCTATCTAGATGCAGCTTGTACGACTCCCATAGTCTATCTAACTCATTCTTCGGTACGTTTCTAATTTGCTTCCACTCAACCTGCAAATCCTTTATCTTTCTTAAGCTGTCCTTTGTTTCTTCTGTTTCAGAAAGAAGTCTGATTTGATCCAGAATGGATTCTTTCTTTCTTAGGTTATCTTGTTTCTCTTTTTCCTGTCTTGCCTTTTCTTCAGAGCGCTTTTGTTTTAATTCCTTAAATGCCTGGTTGAATAGCTCTCGTGCATTATCTTTTTCCTTATATTCAAAGTCATCCTTTAAACCACCATCCTCAATAAACTTTTGCAGTGCCTGATTAAATTCTTCTTGCAATATATGATCAAGAGCAGGCTTAACTGCTTTGAGGATGGAAGCTGCTTCACTTAATTCCTTTTCTTTTACCGCTTCAATTGTAACTTTTATAAGCTGGTCCTTGGTAAAAGTAGAATAATCAATAGCATCTTCCTCAAACCCATCAAGCTCTTTTTCATCATCTGCTTGCTCATGGTCCTCTGCATGCTCATCTGTTAGCAAAACAGGTAATGCATCATCAGATGAGGCCATGTTTGTTGTTGGCTTCGCATCAGTTGTTGTATCATTGGCCGATTGTTCTACGGCAGCATTCAACTCCGGATTTTCAATGGCCGGGTTGAGAGATTCAGCATTCAGTTGGTTAGTCATAATAGCTAATTTCACTAGGGAGGTCAAAGGTAAAGAAGAAAAACCTAATTTTGTACGCCTAAAGCCTTCATTTTTAAATTAAGATGCCCGTAAAAATAATTGAATGTCCGCGCGATGCCATGCAAGGTTTGCATGATTTTATACCTACAAATAAAAAAATACAATATATCAATCAATTGCTCAAAGTTGGTTTTGATACCATAGACTTTGGCAGCTTTGTTTCGCCCAAAGCTATCCCTCAAATGCAGGATACAACTGAGGTTCTTTACTCGCTTGACATGAGTGAAACCAAGAGCAAACTTCTGGCAATTATTGCGAATACAAGAGGTGCAGAAACGGCAGCATCCTACCCTGAAATCAGCTACCTCGGATTCCCGTTTTCTATTTCTGAAACTTTTCAAAAAAGAAATACAAACAGCAGTATCGCTGAATCACTCATTACTGTTGAGCAAATACAAGAAATTTGTTTAAGATCAAGTAAACAGTTGGTGATTTACATTTCCATGGGTTTTGGAAATCCTTATGGAGATCCGTGGAGTACCGAAGTAGCCGAAAAATGGATTGCTGAAATGAATAAACTAGGCATTAAGATTATCTCACTTTCCGATACCATTGGTATCGCCAATCCTGAAACAATAAGCTATTTATTTGGCAATCTTATTCCGGCCTTCCCACATATCGAATTTGGTGCACACCTTCACACCACCCCTTACACTTGGCATGAAAAATTAGAGGCTGCTTTCAATGGCGGATGCAAAAGGTTTGATGGCACATTGAAAGGATATGGCGGCTGCCCAATG
>JBIIGU010000302.1:0-2521 GCA_044236275.1 Bacteroidia bacterium
TAGTTTTGATTTTATATAAAAACCTAATAATTTAAACATATGAAAAAATCAATTATGCGCCTAACGGCAATAGCTATGGTAGCTTTGGCCCTAAACCTCTCTAGTTGTTCAAAGGATGATGATTCTGGTAACGATGGCAATGGGAATAATACCCCAACCGTTGTTATCGAGCAAAAGAACCGTGCTATAGTAATAGACATCACAGGAACATGGTGCCCTCCTTGCGGAGCCTATGGCATTCCAGGTTTTAATGATGCTATTGCAAAAGGTAAAGATAAAATGGTACCCTTCGCTATCCATGTCTCTGATCCTTTGAGTTTGACTGCAATGAATGATGTGGCAAACCTAGGAAGATTTAAATCTGGCTCAGTGCCAAGGATTGCCGCAGGTAATGGTTTAGTTTTTCCTGCCGGTGTTTATAGCAATATCAGTGCAACCGGTGATAAAATTGTGCAATCAGTAGATACGTTTATTTCAAACAATCCAGTAATAGTAGGGGTAACTGTAAATAATCTAAAGGTGGAAGGTTCAAATATCTCTGTTGATGTCCACTCTAAGTTTTTTGATGCTGCAGCTAGCGGTGAATACCAAATTGCAGTTTATTTCTACGAAAATGGTGTGATTTCACCTCAGAAAATGTCGGGAGCACCTGAGAATGTTAATCAAAAGCATGATCACACTATTAGAGCTGTTGCTACTCCTACAGCCTGGGGAGAACCTATAACTGTTTCTTCTGATGTAAGAACCAAAACGTATACATCTACTATGAATTCAACTTGGAAAGCAGAGAATATGGGTGCTATGGCTATTATTTGGAAGAAAGTTGGCACTGACTATTTATATATTAATGGAAACCTTAAGTAATTATTTTATACCTATTGTTAAAAAAAGCAGTCTGCGAAGACTGCTTTTTTTTTAAAAACACATATTTGTCTTTTGAAAGTTATTCTCAGTTTATGAGCCTTATCAAAATATATAGACAATAGCTTTTTAACTCAAAATATTTAAACTTACATACTGATGGAAAATAGAATATACAAAATAGAAAACTTTAAATTCATATTATAATTCATAATATTACAGTTCTAATATAGACTTAGCTATGAAAAAACACTTTTTAAAATTAACGTCAGCTGTGCTGATGTTGTCTTCATTCCTTTTCCTAGGTTGTTCTAAAGATGATGATTCATCAGGAGATAACAACACCCCAACAGTTACCATAGAGCAAAAAAATAGAGCTTTGGTAATTGACATTACAGGTACTTGGTGTCCGCCTTGTGGTGCTTATGGCATACCCGGATTTAATGATGCCATTACCAAGGGTAAAGATAAAATGGTTCCATTTGCCATCCATGTTTCTGATCCGTTAACGGTTGCAGGTATGACTCCAATAGCCAGCATGGGTAGATTCATGACCACTTCAGTTCCTAGAATTGCCGTTGGAAATGGTCTTGCATTCCCTGCAGGCGTGTATACCGATATTGGCTTAACAGGCGACAAGATTATTGAGTCGGTTGATACTTTTATTGCCAATAACTCGGTAGTAGTTGGTGTTGCATTGAATAATCTAAAAGTTGATGGAAGTAATATTTCTGTTGATGTTCATTCTAAGTTTTTTAACACTGCAGCAACAGGCGACTACCAGATGGCTGTATATTTTTATGAAAATGGTGTGATTTCATCTCAGAAAATGTCAGGTCAGCCTGATAATCCAAATCAACAGCACGATCATACCATTAGAGCCATAGCCACGCCAAGTGCATGGGGAGAAGCGATTAGTGTTTCAGGCGATACACGTACTAAAACCTATACTGCTCCAATGAATGCTGCATGGAAATCTGCAAACATGGGAGCTATTGCTGTTATCTGGAAGAAAATTACTTCTTCAGATTATCTTTATATCAATGGCAATATCAAATAGTTAAATTGTTTTACTATGATTAAAAAAGGCGGTGCAGAAATGCCCGCCTTTTTTAGGATACTTTTTACACAAAAAATGCCGCCTGAAATAATTCAGACGGCATTTTTGTTTAATGTTATAGTAATTATTTATTCTTTAATGAATTTTGTTCTGAATAACTCATTACCGGAGGTTATTTCAATCAGATACAAACCACTGCAAACGTTCGATAGATCAATTTCCAATGGTTTACCATTGTATGCAACTTCCGTTTCAAGAACTTGAACTCCTGCTGCATTTCTAATGATTACTTTTGTTTGCTTAGATATTGCATGGGTTAGAACAATAAAGAGGCTTTGATTAACCGGATTAGGGAAAATTTCAGCCATTGTATTTTGGTTCAGGTCTGCCATTCCAACAGGCCAAAACATCGTAATATTCAATGTTTGCTGATCACCTTTGCATCCATTTACAGAGGTTTCCTGTACCTTAACACTTGCAGGATTAATGGTGCTATTCCACTTAACACTAATATTGCTGGTGCCTAAACCTGATTGTGCAATGCCATTGGCAATAATCCAGTTAAACGAGGATCCTGCCAATCCGGTAACAGTGTAGGAA
>JBIIGU010000310.1:0-2503 GCA_044236275.1 Bacteroidia bacterium
ATTTATTTACAGGATGTTTTATGACTGGGGAATTGGTTGGAATAGGGGAGTACGAAAAATGGCAGAGGCGATTATTCAGAATGAAAAGCCGGGTATTATTTTTTCTACAGGTGCACCCTTTACTCCTTTCTGGCCGCTCTCTCGTTTATCTAGAAAGTATCAAATACCGTTGGTGTTAGATTACAGAGACCTTTGGTCTGAATCTCCTGTAGGGCTTGGACCTTTTTCCAATAGATTTATAGCAGGTTTTATAGAAAAGAAGGTAAATAAGCAGGCGGCTCTTATAACCACAGTTTCCCAAGGTTGTGCTCAAATTATCAATGCTGCTACCGTGCATGTGCAATCTAAAGTTAAAGTATTGTATAATTTCCCTTCCCGTAAATACCGGGATTGGTTATTATCCATAAAAGCAAAGCACAAATCTGATGTTGAAACGGGTAAATTAAAACTCATTTATGCCGGAAGCATGTATCCTAATGCTGACTTTGGACCAATCCTGAAAGCTATTTCATTATTAAGTAAGGAAGAATTGACTAAGTTGCAGTTTACTTATTGCGGCTTATCAGGTAAAGAGGTAAAGAGTTGGTTTAAGGAATTTGGTCTAGAATCTATTTTTTATGATAAGGGTTATCTAACAAAAGAGGATACCGTTAAAGAGTTGCTGGATGCAGACTTGATGATATCAGTTGTTAAAAATTCCGATTTTACGGATGACCCCATCATCTCAGGAATCATTACCACTAAAATATTTGATTATATTATCTTGAATAAAACCGTTCTGAATATTTGCCCGAGGGGAGCGGAGCTGTTAACCCTTATACAGCAATATCAGATAAAAAATATCCATAGCTTTACCGGATCAGAAACACTGAGAGTTAAAGAATTTATTCAACATTTGATTGCAGGCGTCCATTCAATTAACACACCTGAAACTGATTCACCACTCAAATGGGAATCACAGGACTTTAGCTGGTTTGAGACTTTATGATGGAAGATGTAAACATGTTCAGAAATGTTATTCGGAATCGTATCGAAGGAATATCTATATATTCCGTTTTCCTGGTTTTACTATTCTATGCTTCACCATTTATAGATAGTTTTACGGGATTTCTTATCTACTCTGATGTAATACCTGTTGGCGGAGGAAATATTTCACCATCAGTTGTTCTAAGGCTAATACTTTTTTTAATGGGTTTTATATTTATAACAAAGCCTCAATTTCGCATCATATTTTCAGTTGCTCTGCTAATAGTCATCTTTGAGTTTATCGGTTTTTTTGCAGTACATCACCAACTAGCTGGTTTTTTCGTAGGAATCAACTATTCATTTAAAACTGTATATGCAATCATGCTGTGCATGGTTATTTACACTTTCATGAAATCAAAGCAAATGAGTTTTGAAGACCTGCTTCTCATTTTTCGCTCATGTGTGCTACTGTATGCTTGCGCAATTATTGTTCCTTCTATCTTTGGTTTGGGGGTGTCTACATACGGAAAGAATAGCGCTACTTGGGGTAAAATTGGTTTCCTAGCCAGTGGTAATGGGGCTGGTGCATTAATGGGTATAGGCTCTCTTATTTCACTTTATATTTATAATAGGCGAAAGAAAATTGCAGACTTGATAGTTTACATTATCACGCTTATTACATGTTATCTTATAGCTACCAAAGGCACCTTGCTCTTCTCAGCGGTTAACCTGCTTATTATTTTTTACTTGATGAAGTGGAGGTATAAACTGGTTTCGGTTTTTTTTGTTTTTATATTTATTTCAATTGTTTCTGATGAGGTAATTAACTTATTACTACAATCAATAGATGTTATTAAATTCAGGTACGAACGCTCTCCGAATTTTATCTTATTTCTTACAAGCGGAAGAATTAGTTATCTAGGATATGCTCTAGATCAGTATAATCTTGATGGTTTTGCATTTTTTAGATTGTTTTTTGGCTTTGGTGCATTTCAGTCATTCCGAGCTACTGATTTCGATTTTGATCTTGGTAAACAACAATATTATCTTGAGGCAGAATTATTCGATGTGTTCTTTATTTATGGTATTTTCGGTATGGTATGTTACCTATTATTCTTTATCCTTACTTTCGTTGCAGGTTATAAGAATAAACGATTTTTCTTTCTTATACCTTGGGCTTTGTGTACGATCTATTCTATGTTCGCAGGACATATGATTTTTAATGGAATGTCGATACTTGCTATTGTTGTTCTATTTAATCTCATGGTATATCGGGATACCGAGTCTACTCAAAATACTGAATTAAATGCAACCTAACAGGAAAAAAATACTTATTGTTTTTGGCACAAGACCTGAGGCAATAAAACTTGCACCTCTTATTAGTCAGTTGAAAGACCAATCAGATTTATTTGAAACCAGGGCCTGTTTTACAGGTCAACACAAGGAAATGGTATCATCCATTCTTAGCTTTTTCAAAATCACTCCTGATTATGATATGCAGATTATGCGGGCTGGCCAAACACTCATTGAAATCATG
>JBIIGU010000012.1:0-9736 GCA_044236275.1 Bacteroidia bacterium
CCGTTTGGCATGAACGGAAAATCCGTTGTACCACTTATTAGTGGCATGGCTTGCGCTGTTCCCAGCATCATGGCATCCAGAAGCATTGAAAACAAAAAAGAAAGATTAATTACCATTTTGGTTACTCCATTAATGAGTTGCTCTGCACGTTTACCTGTTTATACTTTGTTAATTGCCATGCTCGTGCCGGAGGAGGCCAAATGGGGCCCATTTAACCTCCATGGCATTGTTATGATGCTAATGTACCTTGTTGGCTTTGGTGCAGCGTTGTTTAGTGCCTTTTTATTTAAGCAGTTTATTAAGTCAGAAACTAAAAATTATTTCATGATGGAACTGCCGGGCTATAAACTGCCGCTGGCAGGCAATATTCTAATTACACTGTTTGATAAGGGCAAGGCGTTTGTTTGGGGTGCGGGCAAAATTATTGTAGCGGTTTCTGTTATTCTGTGGGCACTGGCCTCTTTCGGACCAAGAGAAGATATGCGTGCCGTAGAAGCCAAATATTTGCAAATGGCCATGGATGCAGGCTCCGGTAAAACAGTTGAAGAACTTGCAGCTATGAAAGATGCCGAAAAACTGGAGGTGTCTTATGCAGGGGTTTTTGGAAAGTGGATTGAGCCTGTAATAAAACCGCTTGGTTTCGACTGGAAAATTGGCATTGCCCTTATTACTTCGCTGGCCGCCAGAGAGGTTTTTGTTGGCACCATGAGCACCATTTACAGCGTAGGCGGTGATATTGAAGACCTGAATAATATCCGCGCAAAAATGGGGAGCGAAGTTGATAATCAGACGGGTAAGCCCAAATACTCGCTTGCAACGGTTTGGTCGCTGATGATATTTTATGCCTTTGCCCTGCAATGCATGAGCACAATATCAGTGGTGCAAACCGAAACACGCAGCTGGAAGTGGGCTTCCATTCAGTTTGTGTATATGACAGCTCTGGCTTATTTAAGCAGCTTGGCTGTTTTTCACCTGTTTAGCTAAGCATCGCATATTTTTGGAGTAGGTGCAACTTTTGCCGCTGCCAAGCGTTTATATAAGAAATCTAAAAATCAGTTGCCGTTTAATGAAAATCTTTTATATTTCCCCTAAATTTGCAACCCTTTAGAATAGAAGAGGCGATTAATACAATATGAGACAGCTTAAAATATCAAAACAATTTACCAACCGCGAAAGCAAATCGCTTGATAAATACCTGAACGAAATTTCCAAAGTTCCAATGATTGATGCACAGGAAGAAGTGGAACTGGCACGCAGGATACGCGAAGGCGATCAGGTGGCATTAGAGCGTTTGGTAAATGCCAACTTACGTTTCGTAGTTTCGGTATCAAAACAATATCAAAATCAGGGCTTAACGCTGGGCGACCTTATTAACGAAGGTAACCTGGGCCTTATAAAAGCAGCAAAAAGATTTGACGAAACCCGCGGTTTTAAATTTATTTCCTACGCAGTATGGTGGATTCGCCAATCTATTCTTCAGGCTTTGGCCGATCAAAGCCGTATTGTGCGCTTGCCATTAAACAAAGTAGGTTCTATTGGCCGTATAGGTAGTGTGGCTGCTAAGTTAGAGCAGCGCCTGGAGCGCGAACCAACGGTAGAGGAGATTGCCGTTGAAATGGATTTGCCATTGCAGGAGGTAGAAAACGCATTACGCTCTACCGGAAGGCACCTTTCTATTGATGCGCCTTTAACAGATGGAGAAGACAATACCTTATTGGGTATTTTGGATAGCAATGATGAACCTCGTCCGGATGTGCAGTTAATTAATGAGTCGTTACAAAAAGAAATTAACCGTGTTATTTCTACCCTCTCTGAAAAAGAAAGAGATGTTTTGAAATACTATTATGGTTTAGATGGTGGCCCGGCTCATACATTAGAAGATATCAGTGAGAAAATTGGCTTGACACGTGAGCGTGTGCGCCAAATAAAGGAAAAGGCGCTGAGAAGGTTGCGTAAATCATCAAAGAGTAAAATATTAAAAGCGTATTTGGGTTAATACATCCTGCGCAAATGGTTGAAACATCTGTCGATTGACTTCGGCAGATGTTTTTTATTTTTGTAACATACAGGTCGCATAAAACAATATCACATGAGTAATCACAGATTGTCTGATTTTTCAATTTTACCTGCGGTGGTAAAAAACTTGCTCATCATAAACGGGCTTTGTTTTTTAGCCTATGTGGTGTTGGCCAATAGAGGCATTATAAACCTTAATGAAACGCTTGGCCTGTATTATCCTGAATCGAAATTTTTTAAACCCTATCAGCTCATTACCCATGTGTTTATGCATGGTTCATTTATGCATTTATTTTTTAATATGTTTTCATTGTGGATGTTTGGCAATGTGCTTGAAAACTATTGGGGACCAAAACGTTTCTTCATTTATTATTTTGTTACGGCATTCGGTTCAGCAGCCTTGCATATTGGTGTAAATGCATTTGAGGTTATGCAAATAAAGCAGGCCATTGCCGGATATATTTCTTCTCCAGGATATGATGCGTTTTTAGCGCTTCAGGAAAAAATTGATCCTACATTAATTGATAATGACTATTTTCAATCGTTTATGCGAGAGTGGCAAACGCAGAAAGAGAATCCTCAACTTATACAAGGCTCAATAGAATTAACCGATGCCATGGTACAGCGTAAGGTTAATGTGCCTACTGTTGGCGCTTCGGGGGCTGTTTTTGGGCTATTGCTCGCCTTTGGCATGTTATTTCCCAACACCCAGCTAATCATGTTATTTTTTCCTTTCCCCATTAAAGCCAAGTATTTTGTAATGATTTACGGTGCATTGGAATTATATCAGGGAGTAGCCAATAACCCTACAGATCATGTAGCTCACTTTGCACATTTAGGAGGTATGTTGTTTGGGTTTATATTGATTAAAATTTGGAATAAAACCAATCGGAATACGTTTTATTAGCGATTAACATGAATTTATTTAATGAAGTAAAATACACATTCAGTAATAATGATCATGCGATTAAGCGCATCATCATTATCAATGTGGCGGTATTTCTAACTTTCGCCATGATTCATGTATTTGCCTTTTTGTTCAGGTTAGATGCAATTGCTGTTCATCATTTCAAAACCCATTTAATGCTACCTGCTTCCTTCGCTACCTTCATTAGTCAACCATGGAGCATACTAACCTGCATGTTTCTGCACGATGGCTTTTTTCATATCCTGTTTAATATGTTATGGCTTTTTTGGATTGGCAACTTATTACATGAATATTTAGGAAACCGCAAAGTGTATGAAGCCTATTTTGCAGGGGGTGTGTTTGGAGGTGTGGTTTTTATGTTGTGCTACCAGCTGTTTCCTGTTTTATATCCATATATAACTACAACCTATGCATTGGGTGCATCTGCAGGAGTGTTGAGTGTAGTTGTTGCAGCAGCTACCTTACTGCCCAATTATCCGTTTCAGTTATTGCTTTTTGGAAACGTAAAACTTAAATACCTAGCCATCGCAACCGTGCTGCTTGATTTTATTAGTATACCTCAGGGCAATGCCGGTGGCCATATTGCACATATTGGCGGAGCATTGTTTGGCTATTTATATATAAAGTATATTTATAAGTACGGTTCACTATTGCCCGATAAATTGTGGAGCAGTTTCAGGAGTAAATCAAAGGTGAAGATTTACCACCAGCAAGCACATTCAAAAACATGGAAGGCAAAGCCTTCGCAGGATGAGGTTGATCGTATTTTGGATAAAATATCTAAATCCGGTTACGATAGCCTTACCAAAAATGAAAAAGATATTTTATTTAAAGCCAGTAAAGAATAATGTTTATTGTTCATCGAATAGTATTTGCCTTAAACGGAATCGCGCTGTTGCTGCTGCTCCTATCTTACGCAGCACCTTATATTAGCCCTGCTTTATTCTGGCCAATAGCATTTTTAGGGTTGGCCTACCCCGTATTGCTTATCATTAATATTCTTTTCAGTATTTACTGGATTTTATTTTTTAAGATTAAGTTTCTCATGTCTCTAATGGTTATTGCCATTGGGTATTCATACATCCCTAAATATGTTCAGCTCAATGCAAAAAAGCTAAGTGAAAAAGATGGTACACTTGAAGTGGTTAGCTTTAATATGAAATATTTTGGTGCGTATGATGGCAAAAAACCGGAAGACGCAGATCACTTTTTTGAAGTGTTGGATAAAGTAGGTCCTGATATTTTGTGTTTACAGGAGTGTGAAAATTTTAATACAAAGGCCGAAGGAGCTGCCTTCAAAAAGTTATATAAAAAAATGGCAAACTTTTATACCTATAACCTCGGCCAGAAGGATGGTTATAAAAGCGCTGACGGTCTAATGATTGCATCGAGGTTTCCGATTATTGATTCAGGTATAGTAGAGCGGGATGAACGCAGCGATAACTATACCATCTTTGTTGACATAAAAGTGGGAGAGAAAACATATCGTATCATTAATACCCATTTGCAATCAATTAGGTTTGAAGAGAAAGAATACAATGCTGTTAAGAAATTAGATTTTGAGAATGATACTGTTGTATCCGGATACAAAAGCATTACACATAAACTAAAAACAGCATTTTTAAAAAGAGCCAAACAAGCAGAAACCATTCAATTGTTTATTGAGCAATCTCCTTATCCGGTTATTGTTTGCGGAGATTTTAACGACTCGCCTACATCCTACGCATATCATCATGTAAGGGGAAATTTAAAGGATGCATTTATAGAAGCTGCAAGTGGCTTGGGTAGAACATACACCGGCAGCGCTCCTTCTTTCAGAATAGATTATATTTTATTTGACGCTTCGCTTGATGCCTTTAATTATTATGCGAAGCCTTTTGTGTTTAGCGACCACAAGATGGTAAGCTGCACTTTAAAAGCAAAATAGCCAAACAGTTTTATACCTCTGTTTTACTCATCAACTGCTCACGGTACTTGCTTAGAAGGCCCGACTTGGAAATAAACCCTACATATCGATTCTCGTGCATAACCGGAATATTCCATATGTGATGGTCTTCAAACTTTTTGATGAGCTGTAGTACCGTTTCCTCCTGATAAGCAATTGCAGGCGGTACATTCATCAGGTCCTTCACCCTAACCTTGTCATATTTGTCACGCTCAAACATAATGCTTCGGATATCATCAAGCGTAATAATACCTTCTAAATCTTCATCTGCAGAAACCACAGGAAAAACATTTCGCTTGGATGAGGCAACTACCTGAACCAACTCTCTAAGGGTTTGCTCGGGCCTGAGTTTAGAAAAATCGTTTTCAATAAGTGCACTCAGGTTCATTTGATTAAGCAGCTCCTCATCCTTATCTTTAATAAGAAGCCCTTTATCCGCAAGTACTTTATAGTAAATAGAGTTGGGTTCAAAATAGCGCGAAGTAAAATAGGATATAGAAGACACCAGCATAAGAGGCACAAACAAAACATAACCGCCTGTTATTTCTGCAATTAAAAAGATGCCTGTAAGGGGGGCATGCAATACCCCACTAATGAGTCCGCACATGGCAACTGCAATAAAATTTGCCTCATTTAACGTTACAATATGAAGGCTATTTATAAAATGTGCGAAAACAAAACCAAGTGTGGCGCCTGTAAATAATGATGGGCCAAAAATGCCTCCGTTACCCCCTGCACCAATGGTAATGGAAGAGGCAACAACTTTTATGAGAATAACAGCCAAGGCAAACAACAAAATAAAAGTGTCATTGCTTTGCTGCTTATAAAACAAGCTTCGCTCCAACAATGATTCATAATTACCTGCCATCAATTCGTTAATTACTCCATATCCCTCTCCATAAAGTGGCGGAAAAATAAAAAGTAATAATCCCAACCCAATTGCGCCAAGAATAGCTTTATGCCAAATATTTTTTCTTCGATTAAAAAAGTTCTCAATCTTAACGGCTGCACGAATCATGTATGCTGAAGTAAGACCACAAACACCTCCAAGCACTAAATAAAAAGGCACTGCATTTAATGCCCAGGTATTGGTGGTGAGGAAAAAAAGTTGCTGCTCACCAAACAATTTAGAAACCAATGCACCACATGCTGATGCGATAAGAATAGGAACGAATGCGGGGATAGACAATTCACTCAGTAGAACTTCAAAAGAAAAAATAACGCCTGCAATAGGACTGTTAAATACTGCTGCAATACCAGCAGCGGCACCACTAGCCAATAATAAAGTGCGGTCTTGCCGGCTCATCCATAAATTTTTTGCAGTGTTTGATCCAAGCGCAGAACCTGTAACAGCAATAGGCGCTTCTAGTCCTGCTGATCCACCAAAACCTACTGTTAGCGCACTGGTAATTAAATGTGAATACGTTTTGTGAAGTTCTATACGAGAGGCTTTGTGTGTAATGGCATAGATAATACTGCTCAGCCCTTTATCAAAGTTAAGTCTGTAATGAAACAAACGCAGGTAGAGCATGGTAAGCAAAATACCTACAAGCGGATACATCAGGTATAGGTAGTTTTCATATTTAATATCCAAACCGCTTTGACAAACCCACTGAAAAAAATGAACAAGATATTTAAGCAATACTGCTGCCAGGCCAGATAAAATGCCGGTTATACCGCTAGCAATCAGTAAAAACTTTTTATCGCTGATGTATTTTCCCCGTTGCTTAATAAATTCATGAAAGAGGATATTAGCTTTTATGCGGACTATTTTAAACATGAGGTTTTATTCCGTTTCCTGCTTCCACTCCTCCACGCGTAGTCCGGTACTTTTAATATGCATGAGTGTATCTTCTCGCATGTTCTGCTCAATCTCAAATCTGTAAAATCCGCTTTTGGGAAATTTAATACGATTATAAACGGGGAATTGGTAATCATATAAATCACCCAAGCCGTTACCAAGCCATTTGCCTCGTTCATCAGCCAGTTTCATTTCAATTCTTCTCTTATCGGTTTGCTTATCAGGACTGGTTGTATGCACCCACAAAAAAATATTGCTGTACTTATAATCAGAAGCAACCCTAAGGTTTACCAGAACATTGTAGAATTTAACCGTGTCAGTAATCTGCACATCAAACGGAATACGATTTTGGTAATGCCATCCGCTAGGCTCCACATTTTTATTTACCTCGTATAACCTGCCGGGGTCACAGGAAGCAAGTGCCAGAACTAGGCAAATAACCAACCATGCATGTATGCCGCAGTTTTTCAATTCTTGGGTTTATTTGGGTTGTTATGGTTATTCCTGTTACGGTTGTTTCGATTTTTATTTTTGTTCTTATTCTTGTTGCGGGCATCCAATCTGTTAAGGTCGCCTGTGCCCATATCATTTTTAAACTCAAACTCAACCACTTTCTTTTGTTCCTTTTTAGGAGCAGCTATTTCCGGTTTTTCACCATTTCTATTTTGCGCCTGTATACTTTTAACCTGATCAGTAGAAAGGGATAACCACTCGCCACCAAATTCAAACTCAGGCACAAACCACATCAGGCGTTTTAAAATATCTGTTTTTATGAGTTTATAAAAACCATTTGCCAGTTCAATCTTGATGTGGTCTCCTTCTGGAAAATCCTTCATAGCTTCCAAATAGTTATCGAGCTCAAAATTGAGGCAGCATTTTAACCTTCCGCATTGTCCGGAAAGCTTCAATGGATTTAAAGACAGATTTTGATATCGTGCAGCGCTGGTATGCACCATTTTAAAATCGGTTAGCCAAGTTGAGCAGCATAGTTCTCGGCCGCAGGAACCAATAGCCCCAAGCCTACCTGCCTCTTGCCGGTATCCTATTTGGCGCATCTCTATTCTCACTTTAAATGCATCCGCCAGTTTTTTAATCAACTCCCTAAAATCAACACGTTCTTCTGCAGTATAGAAAAAAGTAGCTTTTCGCCTATCGCCTTGGTATTCCACATCACTTAGCTTCATGCTAAGTCCCAATTGCAATGCTATGGTGCGTGCCTTATACATGGTTGGAACCTCGAGTTCCTGGTTTTCTTTCCAGCGCTGAACGTCTGAATCGTTGGCACGTCTGATTATTTTTCTGAACTCATCATCCTCTCTAAGGCCATTTTTTTTGAGTTGAAGTTTAACCAGTTCTCCTTTCATGGAAACCTTGCCAATATCATAACCATTCTCCAACTCAACAACAACCACATCATTTAGGGTTATATCAAGTTTATGGCTATTTCTGTAATATTCTTTGCGTGTGCCTTTAAAACGAACCTCAATTACATCAAAAGGTTTCATGTAGGCAGGCAACTCCATCATGCCCAGCCAGTCGTAAGTATTTAATTTATTGCACCCTCCGGTACTACACCCTCCGGAAGAGCATCCGCCAGTTCCACAACCCATGTATTATTCTATAATTAAACGTGTAAGTAAATGAATATCAATTGCCGATTAAGCCATTTTGGTCTTAATCATGCGTTGGGCAATATACAAAGAAAGATTTAAAAAGGTGATGCGAAGATCCGCGTTCCTTTCCAGATGGAACAAACTCTTGTTTAATGCTTTACAAATTTGTTCAATATTCTCATCATTGAATGCAATTGAAAATTTAACAATAAATTGCTTTTCCTCCGCGCTTAACTTAATTAAACTCTGATCGGCATTTTGATAAAGAAATACAGCTCTAAGCATGTGAAGGCTATAGCCGGTAAAGCTTTTAATAAACTCTCGTCCGGTTCCGATAATTTGTTCTATGGCTACATTCATGCCATCAATTTTTCGTCCGTAGCAGGCACGCATCCACTCTACAAACAGGTTATGATAATCAGATCTGCCTGCGCCCGCTAAACTGCTGGCCAACGACAAGTTGCCTTCGCTCACACGGGCAATTGTTTCTGCCTCAGCAAGCCCAATTCCGGCATTTTTTATAAGCGCTTCTGTAATTTCTTCATCTTTTAGTCTTGGTATTTTAAGCGTTTGTGCCCTCGATAGTATGGTTGCAATTACCTTATCTGCATCCTGAGCAACTAGAATAATCAAGGTTTTTTCTGGCGGCTCCTCAAGTAATTTTAACAGAATATTACCTTCCTGCTTTAAATACTCCGGTAGCCATACAATTACTGTTTTGTATTTGGCCTCATAAGATTTGAGCCCTAATTTTCTTATAACATCCCTGCACTCCTCTGCCGTTATGTTGCCCTGTTTTTTTCCCTCCTCATCCAATTGCAGCAGCCATTGCAGTTCGCTTATATAAGGGTTAGTTATAAGTGCCTTTCTCCATTCATCAATAAAATCATTACTCAGCTTTTTCTTTTCAGGATTGGTTATGGTAGGAAAAGTAAAATGTAAGTCGGGGTGAATGAGTTTTTGAATTTTGATGCAAGAAGTGCATTGTCCGCAACTATCGGTATCTGTTGGTTGCTGGCAGTTTATATATTGGGCATAAGCAACAGCCAAGGCCAAACTACCGCTGCCTTCAGGACCCAGAAAAATTTGGGTGTGGCTGATGCGGCTGGTTTGAACACTCTGAATTAGGCGTTGTTTTATTTCTGCCTGACCAACAATATCACTAAACTTCATAAGGCTTCAAATAAACAAAAAATACAAGAACTTAGGGTTATTCAATTCTCGATTACTGCTGTTGTAAAGTATCCGTGGCTGCAACCAATTCATCTTTGCTGTGCAATGCCCACATGGCCAGTAATTCAATCTCTTCAGGGTTTAAGCGGGCACTGCTATGGGCAAGCGTATAGGAAAATAGTGGCATTTCTTTCTCCCTAACCATTTCTGCAATTTCATCCAGTTTATGTTTTTGCCTTTTGGGCGAATACTCTTTAAAC
>JBIIGU010000013.1:0-9708 GCA_044236275.1 Bacteroidia bacterium
AGGCTTAACGCCCATTGTTTTTGCCATATCATCAATAACTTGTTTCCAGGTTATGCCACTCCACTCTGCCAAGTGATGAAAAGTGAGGTGTTGTGTGCAACTAATGGAATGGGTAATATAGGAAACTATATTATCAATATGGGTTAGGTTGCACATGCCGGGCTTATCGGGTAGGAGTGGTAGTTCCCACAACAAGGAATCAATAACCGGTTGGGTATAGGATGTGTTGCCCGGCCCCCATACATTTCCAAGTCGAATGATGGATACACGTTTATTCCCAAAATGCTTAATCAATTTATTTTCCATGTCAAGCTTGGAAAACACATATGTATAATCATTTCTTGTGGCAATTGCATCAGCCTTTAATTCCTTATCAAGTGCAAAACCAAAAACAGCCAATGAGCTGAGATGAATAATTTTAGTTTGTTTATTGCAGATGCGATTAAGCAGTCTAATCATTTCATTGTTTGCTGAAGCACAATTTGCATGATTCTTATCCAACGCATAGGCGGTATTAATGACCACATCAAAAATTGGCAAATCTTCTGAAACGGTTTTATATTTAACTCCGCTCACCAATCTGCTTAGGCTGTCAATTCCTCTTCTGATTGCTGTAACGTTATAAGTGTGTGCAAGAGCTGAAGTAAGCCTTGATCCTACGTATCCGTTTGCTCCTATGATTGCCAAATTCATCATGCTGCCAGTAGTTGCTGAAGTATACCTGATAAGGCAACAAATGAGTTTGCATCAAACAATGAAGCATCTTTTTTTATAAGCATTTGATAGAGCTGCAAACGAAAAGCCTCACTCATGTAGTTTACCGATGTATCTGCATGCACAACAAAGCTATCTTTTTCGTTGGGTGTGATACGTATGGAAGGCTTAAGTAAAAGCGGAACTTCAACCAAGGCATGCTCAAAATACAGATTCATCTTATTAGCCAATGTTTCGTATCTCGACAAATGAAGGTTAATTTCAATATCATTCAATGTAAATTGAAAATGATTCTCATGCGAAGGTTCAGCCTTTTCTCTCTTGGCCTCCTGTATTTGAACATTCAAATTGTTTAGCATATGCAGATTTGTAACATAAAGAAATGCATCAAGCGCATGTGAGCCTGTATCGAGCAGCACGCCACCCATGGGGTTATTGCTGATATAATTGGATTGGGTTTTATATTTATAACGGTTACCTTCCATTATTTGAACTTTAACCAGTTTTCCATAGTTCTTATTTTTCAGATGTGCATGCGCAATGTCAATGCCACTAAATAAACGTCTGATATGTGCAACCAACAATGTGCACTTGGCTAGATTGGCTTTATTTACTAATTGCTTTGCCTGATTGAGATGATGAACAAAAGGTTTTTCACAAATAATGGTTTTGCCGGGTGCAATTAGGGAGTACAATAAATCAAATTTTTTACCTGGTGGAATGCCCAATATAATCACGTCTGCTGCAGCGCATTGTTCAAAAGTGCCTGCATGAATACTGTATTTTTTAGAAAGAAATTTGGTTCGGTTGCTATTACTATCGTACACCCAAAAGTCTCTAAAACCCATGTTTTTAAGCTGGGGTATATAAAACATTTCAATGATGGTGCCTGCACCAATAAATGCAATACGCCTGTTCAACTCTAAAATAAACGGTTTTTATAATGAGGCAACATACCAAAATGTTTAAATGCTTTCTCGGTTACTTCGCGTCCTCTGGGTGTGCGTGTTAAAAAACCTTCCTGAATCAAGTAGGGTTCATAAACCTCTTCAATGGTTCCACCTTCTTCTCCTATTGCCGTTGCAATGGTGCTAATGCCAACCGGCCCCCCCTTAAACTTTTCAATAATGGTTTTTAGAATTTTATTATCCATTTCATCCAACCCTTCGGCATCAACGTTCAGTGCGTTCAATGCAAACTTTGCTACTTCAAGATTAATGGTTCCGTTTCCTTTTATCTGAGCAAAGTCTCTTGTCCTTCTCAATAAAGCATTGCCAATTCTTGGTGTTCCGCGGCTTCTGCGTGCAATTTCTTCTGCGGCTTCATTTTCAATGGGTGTTTGTATGATGGTAGCAGAGCGTGTGATGATTTGTTTCATCAATGCCTTGTCATAATATTCCAGCCTTGCATTAATTCCGAAGCGGGCACGCAGGGGAGAGGTGAGCAAACCCGAGCGGGTAGTGGCACCAATGAGTGTAAAAGGATGGATATCCAATTGTATGCTTCTGGCATTAGGGCCTGAGTCAATCATGATGTCAATGCGATAATCTTCCATGGCTGAATACAGGAACTCTTCCACAACCGGACTTAATCGATGTATTTCATCAATAAACAACACATCGCCTTTCTCAAGATTGGTGAGTAAACCTGCCAGGTCTCCGGGTTTTTCGAGCACAGGGCCGGAAGTTGTTTTTATATTTGCATTAAGCTCTTGAGCAATAATGTATGAAAGGGTGGTTTTGCCTAATCCCGGAGGGCCATGCAGCAAAACATGATCAAGTGCTTCTTCACGCTGTCTGGCAGCGCTCACAAACACTTTCAGGTTTTCTATTATTTTTTCCTGACCGGTAAAATCATCAAAAATACGTGGCCTGAGCACACGTTCAAGTTCTTTTTCCGTGCCGGAGAGGTTTTCATCTTCCGGGTCTAAGTTTGGATTTCGCACTCTTCAAATATAGGAAAGTTTCAATATTAGGAGGGAAGGACTCTTGACTTTATATTCTAAGATAAATTTGAGTAAGAAAGGGCTTGCGATTATTTCAGTTGAGTTATCTAAGTAGGGTAATATTCCCTGTTATTTCAGTTGTTTGCCCTTTGCGCCCAACAGCTTTTGCTTTATATACATAAACATCAGACTGACAAGCTTTACCTGCAAAGTTGCCATCCCAACCTTCTTTGATATTATTGGTTTCAAAAACCAATATTCCCCAGCGGTTATAAATTCTCAATTCAAATTTGTCTACAAATAATCCTCCCATTAGGTATAAATCATTCAAATTATCACCATTGATTGTGAAAACATTTGGTGCATGTAAACGTGGAGCAGTTTCTACACATGAAATATTCGATTCGCTATAAACCTGATTATTATTAAGCTGAAATGCAGTTACCTTATAGCAATAATCCTCTTGCTCCAGATTTACGTAGTTGTGTATAGTACTAAGTTCGTTGGGTTTGTTTCTGGCTATTTCATAAAAACTACGCGTTGAATCAGATAAAAATTCTATCTTATAATAATCAATTCCATTGCTCCATTCTTTATAGGCATTCCAGCTAAGTTTAGGATCATACTTTAGCATATCATTCTCCTTCATTTCTATCGATAATAATAGCGTGGTAGATTCATTAGATGCCTCACTATACCCACCGCATGAGTCTAGCAGATAAACAATATAGGTATAGCTGTGTTTTTTCACATCTACATCCATATCATTAAGAAAAGTATCTTTAGCAGATATTTCTTGATAAGCTATTGGTTTCGCATCATCAATGCCTCGGAAAAGCATGTAGCTAAATGGAAGCTTGTAAGTACGTTTATGCCATTCTATACGCACATAGTCGTTGTTAACAACAGTTGCACGAATAGCTTGTGTTGCGGGAGCAGAAGGTACAAAAATAGCTTGAGCACGACTGGTATCGCTCCAAGATACTTGTCCTGAACCACCATCTTCAATAGACTTTATTTTGTAATGATAAGGCTTGTAGCAGGTGATATTGGTATCAGTAAATCCCAGGTCATCTCCCTTAACGGTTGCAATTTTGTAAAAGTCATTTCCTTTGTCAGGGTCATTTTTCCAGATTTCATAATTTTTAACAGCGATCCAACCTGTATAGGGAGTCCAATTTAGCTGAATGGCGTTACTAATGCCTCTAGCTTTAAGCTCAACAGTGGTGTGCTTATTGCTAAATTCTGATTTATTCAGGCACACATCCAATGCATAAAGTTTATAGCTATAGGTGTTTTCCAAGGTATTAATTCCTGTTTCAATAAAACTGGTGTCATTTTTATTACGTTTAACAGAAGTTGCATTAGGCTGCCCATCTTTAAACTGATGAAGCACCACGTATTCTTTCCAGTCAGATTCAAGATTTGGTGTAAATTCCATGAGCACAGAAACATCATCTTGCACGGTTGCTCTTTTAAGTAGCGGTACTTTTGGAGCAATCGAGTCAAAATAAACACGAATTATCGAATCTTTGATCATTATATCAGAGCAACCAAGAGTATCTGTTGCTGTTAATGAAACAGTAAATCGACCTGTTGTATCATATAATATTTGATGAGGCCCGATTGCTGAACTTGAATCACCAAGGCCAAATTTCCATTTCCATGCTTTAATCGGAATGTAATGTGCAGGCGTAATATTATTAAAGGTGATGTAATTGTCTTTGCAAATAACGGTATCACTTAAACTAAAATCAGGTTTTGGCAGAGGGTATACCCAAATGGAGTCGGTAGCATCTAGCCCGAAATCACAAGTTCCTGAGCTGTCTACCATA
The DNA here is from genome assembly GCA_044236275.1 of Bacteroidia bacterium. Classification (GTDB taxonomy): domain Bacteria; phylum Bacteroidota; class Bacteroidia; order UKL13-3; family UKL13-3; genus JAJTFA01. The sequence continues at coordinate 4,495 of JBIIGU010000013.1, forward strand.
GTGAGGCGTGGATAATAAACACCGGCATTTGTATAGGTATATTTATGGCTTACAGTAGAAAATGTATCAACACTTCCATCAGCATGATCCCAGATAAAAAACTTGGCATTGGGAGAATAATTGTTAAAGGTAACCTCATGCGGGCTGCAACCCGTGGGTGGACTGAAACTGTAAGAGCCCAAAGGTCCACCAACTACAATAAAGTTAGGTAAGGTTACAATATTCTTGCAGTTGAGCGAATCTGTGACTTCTAGCGTTATCGGATACAATCCGGGTTTAGAGTAAATCTTCTGAGGGTTTTTAAGTAGTGAAGTGGTGTTATCTCCAAACCTCCACAAATACGAACGTAATCCAACTGCTCCGGCAATAGATGAATCGGTGAAATTAATTATTTGTGCAGGTTTATAGCAGGATAATTTTTTAGGATTGGCATCAAATTTTGCCTGTGGTTGTTTGGTATTGATGGTGTAAGTTTTGTTTAAAGAATCTGAGCAACCTTTCGCATCAGTTACAATCATTGTGGCCGTGTAGGTTGTATCTCCAGTAAAATATCTGAAAAAATTTACAGAGTTTACATTGATTCCATTTCCAAGTCGCCATCTAAATATGAATGGAGTTATGCCAAGCGTTGGACCGCTCATTGCAGTAAATCTTACCGAATCAACACCACATCTTTTATTAACAGATATGATGTTTTGTGGTATGGGTTTATATGGTTTTACGAAATTGGCAGGAGAGGAGAATCTGCAATTATTTGTGTCAATTGCAAGTACCCTGGTTGGCCAACCGGTGGTTTGATTTACGGGAGCAGCATTAAAAGTATAAGCTATTGAGTCTGCCATTGACTTTGTAGAATCGCCATTGCCCCACACATAAATAATTTCTTTTATTGGATTATCATAAATACCAGAATGCTTTGCTATAACCTGCAGGGGCACACAACCTTCTTTTGGATTGATATCAATAGTTGCACTTCCTTGATAAATATAGTATGCAGAGTCTTTTATATATTCATAGATGCAATTATTTGTATCTAATGCAGATAGCTTAATCCTATTATATCCTTGCTTAGACGTGTTAAACGTGGCGGGTAAAGCAAATGCTTGCTGCAAATCACCTATCTCAACCTTAAAATTCTTAAAAACAATTGGTGGACTAAAAGTAGTTTGATTGGTTACGGTAAATGTAAATGGGGCACATCCAATAGTGTCACTCAAACTAAAATTTAGTTTTGGGGGTTCTGCTATAAACTGTGTAATTGTTGCTGTATCGGTACAGCCGCTTAAGGAATCATATGTAACTAGTGTAAATTTTTGGGCACCATAAGGGCCATTAAAAGTTTTAGAGAATACCCCTGTTATCGTATCACTTGTATTATCAGGGAATAACCATTTAACATGGGTATAATTTTCTGATTCGTTTGTGAACTGAAACCGTCTGTAAAGACAGCTATCCATCTTAATCTGAAATTTAGCAACAGGTCCTCGGATTAGCAGTGCATTAGGCACGAAAGTGTATTTTCTGCAACCCTTGTTTGAGATTAGTAAATATACATCATAACGACCTCGCATACCTAGCTTCTTTACAATTGAATCATGCAGTATTGCACTATTACCTCCAATGGAATAGATAGCCTGATTATTTCTAGTAATATACCACTCTACCGTATCCAGGGAATCTGATATAAAAGAAGGTGAAAGAGAGAACCATGCCCTGTAGTTGTTGTAACAAATGGTTTGGTAAATAATGGGTTGGTTGTTTTTTTGTTCTCCTACATAAGCATTTGCAGTTTTTACTGCGCTGCACCCATCTTGGTTACTGCCTGTTACGGTAATATTGTATACACCCTGATTTAAATAGGTTGTTTTTGCGGTATCTGTAGTTAAAGTTTGCCCATTACCCATGTTCCAAGACCAACTTGTAAGTGGTACAAGACTTTCATCATTTACCCAAGCTTTAATGTTTAGCGGAAAGCAGCCTGAAAAACGAGTGGTAGGCTCAATGGTAAACGAAGGCTGCCTGATTTTAATATAACCAACTTGCGTAAGTGTATCCTTACAACCATTGCTGCTGGTTGCTATTAATCTCACATTAAATTCGCCAAAACTATTAAAATTTACAGAAGGATTTGCTGCAGTGGATGCTCCATGCCCTTCAAACAACCATCTATAAGTGTTAGCATCGCTTGATTGGTTTGTGAAGTTAACGGCTGCCGGTAGTTTACAAAAGTTTGTTTTATTGGCTGTAAAACTTGCATTAGGTTTCTTCCAGACCGAAACAGATATGCTTTTACTAATTACTGCTGAACAACCTGCATTTGACATCACCGATAATTGAAAAGTGTATGTACCATCATTATAAATAGGATGGCTTGGAGGATTTTTTGATGTGCTGCTAAATCCGGGTGGCCCAGACCAAGAATAGTTTAAACCAGTTGGAGGTAATGTGGTGTTTATAAAACTTACCATTGCTGGCGGGCAGGACACCGTTGTTGACATGCTAAAATCTGCTTTGATATCTTCAATAATGATATAATCTGGAATAGTATGGGTAACCGCGCAGCCTGATGGACTGGTAACCCTTAAACTAACGGTTCTTATCCCAACTGTTGTATAGGTATGTGTGGGACTTACCTGTGTTGAGGTATTGCCGTCTCCGAAATCCCAATGATAGGCGTATCCAGCAGGCAATGCAGGAGATACATTGGGTGTAAATGTTTTAGTAAATGGTGGTTTGCATGCCACGAAAGGAGCAGGAGTGCTAAACGATACAGTATGAGGTGCTGTAACATTGATATAGCTGCTTTTTGTAATCCGACCTTCACATCCATTGGCATCTGTTGCAATAAGGGTAACTGTATATACTCCCGGGTTTATATAAGTTTTACTAGGATTTTTTGATGTCGATGATGTACCGTCTCCAAAATCCCATAACCACTTTGTAATGCTTGTACCTGTACCGACTGATAAATCGGTAAACTGAGTGGTTAATGGTGCACAGCCGCTGTTAGGACTGGCTATAAAGTCTGCAGTGGGGTCTGTAAAAACTGTAATATAAGCAGTCCTTGTAAAAACATTTGAGCCACTTGCATTGGTTGCCGTTAAGGTAACGGTATAAGTTCCAGGAAGCACATATGTTGCTGAAACCGTGGTACTGCTTAAAGTTGAGGTATTGCCATTGCCAAAATTCCACAAATAGGTAATTGGACCACTACCGGTTGAAGTATTGGTAAAAATAACTGTTAATGGGCTGCAACCGGAGAAACTGTTGGCGGTGAAAGAAGCTTTTGGAAGCTGAGCATATAACCCAAAAGTTAATAAACTAAGGGTTGCCAGTAGTGCTATATGCTTAATTGGCTTCACAGGATAAAAATAACAGATTAATAATCTACTACAATGGTTGCAATAATAAAATATTTATTTGATTGTCAAATTATTACTGTTCCGGGCTTAGCTGATAACTTAGATTTTTGTGTTAATAAATGCTGGTGAACCTTCATACAGTCATTCAGGAGCTCAATATTAGCTTCCTGTTCCGCCTTTAGCATTTCCTCTTTATTTAGTTTTATCAGTTTCTCGGTGTTCTTAAGTTTCAGTCTGTTCATAGCTGATTCTATATCCTCGAGATACTTATCTTCCAGTTTGTCTATAATAATATCATACTTATGCTCCCAATTCGGACTAATATCATATTGCATAGCAAGAATTTCGGCAATAAACTTGCTCACCTCGGGATTCATGTGATTAACAAGTTTTTTAACATCTGGGTCACCTAACTCCAGCTGTTTATGGGTTTCATTAAGTACTTCATGCACCAACTGATTTTCAATTTCAATTTCATCCAGTGCTATTTCAGAAATAATAAAATGAGCTACATTTTTATATCCTTCAAATGGCAGGTGGCCAAAATTAATAAGCAATCGCACCATGTCTTTTTCTTGATAATCCTGCGCTTGTACATCAATCAATTGCTTAATTTCCTGCTCGTAATTTAGCGGCTGCTCTTCTGGTGCAGGAATTGTGGTGTGTGCCTGTTGTGATAATTTATTTCTGAGCAGGCGGTTTATTTCAGTAATGAGCAGCTGTTCTTCAACCTTTAAAGCTAAAGATGTTTCTTTAATGAAGCCTGCGCGTTTAAATGCATCCGGAACTTTAGCAATGCTTTGTACCACTTCCTTAATAAGTTCTGCATTCTTAATTGGGTCAGTGCCGGCATCAGCAGAAAGGAGAGATGTTTTGAATCGTATAAAATCCTGCTTGTTTTCATCCAGATAGGCCGAAAATCCAAGCGGGCCTTGCTTTCTGCAAAAGCTATCAGGATCTTCTCCGTCAGGGAAAAGCATTACCTTAACGTTTAGTCCGGCTTCCAATAACATATCTATACCACGTAATGATGCCTTGATACCTGCTGCATCACCATCATATAGCACACACACATTATCTGTAAAGCGCTTAATGAGTCTGATTTGATTTTCGGTGAGTGAAGTACCCGAAGAGGCCACCACATTTTCAACTCCCGCTTGATGCATTTGTATCACATCTGTATAACCTTCTACCAAATAAACATAGCCTGCTTTGTTTATGGCATTGCGGGCAAAGTATAATCCATAAAGTTCGTTGCTCTTATGGTATAGTTCTGTTTCTGGAGAGTTAACATATTTTGGACTTTTAGGATCAGGTTTTAAAAACCTGCCGGCAAATGCAATGGGTTTGCCGTTTAAGCCATGTATGGTAAACATTACCCGTCCACGATAAGCGTCATAAAGCTTACCCTGTTCACTTTGTTTAATTAATCCTGATTTAATGAGCAACTCCTGATTGTATCCTGCTGCAAGAGCCGTTTGGGTAAAATGATCCCAATTATCTTTTGCGTAGCCAAGCTTAAATTTTTCAATAATGTCAGGCCTAAACCCACGCTCTTCAAAGTAGGAGAGACCTATGGCTATACCTTCTTCATCCTGCTGAAGATTGGCTGCAAAATATTGCTCAGCAAAGTTGTTGATGATTTGAAGGCTTTCTTTTTCACGCTGCTTTCTTTTTTCTTCTGCTAATGCCTCATCCGATATCTGAACCTCGGGCCATTCTATCTGATATTTTTCGGCTATAAACTTAAGTGCAGGAATATAATCGAGGTGCTCATATTCCATAATGAAATTAACCGAATTACCGGCTTTGCCGCAACCAAAGCATTTGTAAATACCTTTGGCAGGCGAAA
>JBIIGU010000016.1:0-8832 GCA_044236275.1 Bacteroidia bacterium
AAGGTGCATTGCTAAAAGCACCCACGCTTTCTTTTTTTTCTAAACCACTCGGAACACTTAATAGAACCTATGACCCTAGAATTATATACGACCCTATTGCAGACAGATTTATCGCAGTTTTTCTTCAAGGTACTACTAGTGCAGACACCAGAATTATTACAGCATTTTCTAAAACAAATGATCCCACCAAAGAATGGAATCTGTATGTAATACCCGGCAATACTTTTGGTGATTCCAGCTGGAGTGATTATCCAATCATATCGCTGAGTAAGGATGAACTCTTTATTACGGTTAACAGACTAAAAGATAATACCGGTTGGAAGGATGGATTTATTGAATCACTCATTTGGCAGGTTGAAAAGAATAAGGGCTATAATGCACAACCCCTTGTACAGAGACAATATAAAGACATTCGTCTAAATGGGAAATCAATATGGAGTGTTTGTCCGGTTAAAGGCGGGATGTCACTTCACGCTCAAAAAATGTATTTTCTATCTGTTAGACCAAGCGATTTGCAAAACGATTCTGTTTTTCTACATGAGATTTCCAATACCATAGCTTCCGGAGGTGCTGAGTTTAAAACAAGTATATTAAAAACAGATAAGGCATATGGATTACAACCCAATGCTATACAACCCAATGGTAAGAAATTACAGACCAATGATGCAAGGGTATTGTCTGCCATGATGGAAAATGAAATGATACATTATGTAGCAAACTGCATCGATACAATAAATTTTAGTCCGGGCGTATACTATGGCAGAATCAGAAATTTTATGTATGAAGGAAACACACCTGTTATAACAGGGAAGATTATTGGCTATGATTCACTCGATATAGGATATCCTTCTATTTCTTACGTTGGTGGAGGTGTAAGTGACCATAGCGCAATGATAACTTTCTCGCATGTTTCACCAAATCATTTTCCCGGAACTTCAGTTGTGTTTGTAGATAGAGATGGTAATATCTCTGCACCTGTATTTGTTAAAACAGGGCAAAGCAATATTGCATTGCTTGGCGACAGTGTGGATCGCTGGGGAGATTACACTGGCAACCAAAGAAAATATAATGAGTTAGGCGTTTGTTGGATTAATGGTTCGTATGGCAAACAAAACGGCAACTTTACATGGATTGCAAAAATTAAAAGCAACGATTTGAAATTAAGTCAATCTGAAATAAAAAACCAAGTTAGTAACTTTATCATTAGCCCTAATCCTGTTGTAGAAATTGCAAAAGTTACCTTTGAGTTGAAAGAAAATTGTATCGTTACATTCAATTTATTTGATGCTTCCGGCAAGTTAGTTAGTACCCTTATGAGAGATAAAGTGAAGGCAGGAATCAACGAATTTAGTTTTAGAACAGATGATCTGAAAGTCGGCATCTATTATTTAAAGCTTAGCGCAAATGATAAAAACATCAAAACACACAAAGTGGTTGTACAGCATTAAGTTTGTTTTAGCAGTTACAATCATCATATGTTTTTTTCAGTGCTGCAAAGTTTCAAGCACAAGAAACAATCCGGATAACATACTCAAGAATAAAGATACCATCATTGTTTATCCTTCTCCAGGCACAACAAATCAAACGGACTCATTAAAGCATATGCTTGATGAGCAACGAAGGATCAGAAGAAAGAATTAATTTTAACCCGTTTTCCTCAGGGTTAAGGATTTTACTTGCTTGTGCTTCTGTTAATTTGTAAGTTAGAAATCAACTTACATGAGTATACCAGCTAAAGTTGCGGATAGGTAAGATGCCAACGTTCCGCAAATGAGGGCTCTGAAACCAAGCTTGGCCAAATCAGAGCGTCTCGCAGGACTCAACTCTCCTATGCCACCTACTTGTATGGCAATAGAACTAAAATTTGCAAAGCCACAAAGAGCAAAACTGGCAATCAATAAGGATTTAGGATGCATACTTCCATTAGCAATCATGGGTGAAAGATTTGAATAAGCTACAAACTCGTTAATAACCATTTTTGTGCCCATGAGAGATCCAACGGTGAAAGTATCTTGGGTTGGCACACCCATTGCTGCAGCAAAAACAGAGAATACAGATCCAAAAATGCTATTCAAATCTAGTTTGTATAAGTCAATGCCAATTGCTGAAAAGTCAAGCCCTCCTGATGCGATAAGCAGACCCACCTTCCCTAATAAAACATTTACCAAAGCAATAAGAGCAATAAAGCCAATAAGCATCGCTATTACATTTAATGAAACTTTTAGGCCATCTGCTGCGCCATGAGAAATGGCATCCAACAAATTAGCATGCGACTTTTTTACTTCCAATTTAACAGCACCTTTTGTAGCGCTTTCTTCTGTTTCGGGCCAAACAATTTTAGAAATTACGAGTGCGCCTGGTGCTGCCATAATACTTGCAGCGAGCAAATAAGGTGCAGGTACACCCATTGAAATATAAACAGCCATTACACCACCAGCAATGCAAGCCATACTGCCGCTCATAGAGGCGAGAAGCTCACTCATCGTCATGGTATTAATATACGGTTTAATCATAATTTGAGCTTCAACCTGACCTACAAAAGCACTTGCCACATTAGATAAAGCCTCGCTGCCACTAACACGCATAAGTGCATGAACTATGCGGGCAAAAAATGATACGATAATTTGCATGAGACCAATATGGTAGGCTATATTAACCAATACGGCAACGAAAATTATGGTAGGCATAATTTTAAACATAAACAGAAAACTATATTGATCACCAAAAATTGGTTTAAGCAATTCAGGCTTCATGAGTCCGCCAAAAACAAATTCACCTCCACGGTCTGCCATTTCAAGCAACTGCTTAATGCGCTCGCCCACCCAGGCAAAAACTAATGAACCAAAAGATGTTTTAAGAATGAATAAGGCAAGTAATAACTGAAGCAACAAACCACTAACAACTACTCTGTAGTTTATTGCCCTGCGATTATTGGATAAAAGAAATGCCAAACCTAAAATGAGTGCAATACCCAATAATCCGGAGAATCTTTCCATATCAATTATTTTTTGCGTTTTGTAATTTCGTCTCGAATGCGAGCAGCCTTATCATAATCTTCTACTGCCAAAGCTTCTGTTAGTTTAGCTTCCAGCTCTTCAATGGTAAACTTTGAAAAATCAGATCCTGCTCTTTTTTGCTGTGGTTCGGCCTGAACTGGGATATCTTCACTAGGTATTTCTTCTCCATCATCATTAAAAATTACTCCAACTTCACTCATGATATCCTCATAGGTATAGACGGGGCATTTAAATCTAACAGCCAAAGCAATTGAGTCGGAAGTTCTGGCATCTATTTCTCTAATTTCTCCTTCCATCTCACAAATTAATTTTGCATGAAATACACCATCGATAAGATTGTAAATTTCGACTTCCTGCACCTGAATATTATATGTTTGACAAAATGTAACAAACAAATCATGGGTCATTGGCCTGAAGGGAACTATTTTTTCAATCTCAATAGCTATTGCCTGAGCCTCAAAGGAACCTATAACAATTGGTAGCTTTCTTTTACCGTTGGCTTCGCCTAAAATCAATGTATAAGAACCATTGCTTTGCCCTGAACTTAAACCAACAATATTGAGTTTTATCCTGCTCATATCATTCAATCAACGTGACTGAAACAGCCTGTAATTTATATTAAATTTCATAATAATCAATCTTTCATTAGATGGATATTAATTAAATGCAGGGTAGGCTGAAGGATTGTATTCATGCATCATCTGGTAAATTTTCTCAAAAACATCCTCGGCATTTGGTTTAGAAAAATAATCACCATCTGTTCCATATGCGGGTCGGTGAGGTTTGGCAGTAATGGTGAGCGGCTTAGCATCAAGATAGGCATAACCGTTTTGTTCCTCCAACACTTGCTGCATCATAAAAGCACTGGCACCACCCGGCACATCTTCATCAAGAAAAACTACCTTATTAGTTAACTTGAGTTGCTCAACCAAACTATGATGGATGTCAAAAGGAAGAAGTGACTGCACATCAATTAACTGACAGCTTACACCAACAGATGCAAGCTGTTGGATAGCCTCTTCTGCAATGCGAAGGGTAGATCCATAGCTGATAATAGTTACATCCGTTCCATCAATTAAAACTTCAGGCTTACCCAAAGCTACTGTGTACTCACCTATATTATCAGGCATTTTTTCCTTGATGCGGTATCCATTCAAGCACTCAATAATAAGTGCAGGCTCATCACTTTTTAAAATGGTATTGTAAAAGCCAGCAGCCTGTGTCATGTTGCGTGGTGTTAGCACATGAATGCCTCGTAAAGAATGAAGTATCATGCCCATAGGTGATCCTGAGTGCCAAATTCCTTCCAGCCGATGCCCACGGGTACGAATAATGAGTGGCGCTTTCTGACCACCTTTTGTGCGATACTGCAAGGTAGCCAAATCATCACTCAAAGGCTGCAAAGCATAAAGCAGATAATCGAGATATTGAATTTCTGCAATAGGTCTAAGACCTCTCATAGCAGCTCCTATACCTTGTCCGATGATGGTAAGCTCACGAATGCCTGTATCAAAGACACGTGTATCGCCATACTTTTCCTGCAAACCAGCAAAACCCTGGTTTACATCCCCTATTTTACCAACATCTTCGCCAAAAGCGAATACGCGAGGATCATTGCTCAAAGCCTGATCAAAAAAGGCCTGCATAATCTCTCTGCCATCAACCATTTTACTATTCTCCGAATATTGTGGAGGTATTTCAGATACTTTGTATGCCGAAAGGTGTGATTGACTGTTAAGGTGAGAATTATATCTATCCACATTGACAGATCTGAAACTGTTGCGATAGGTAACCAATGCATTTCTGGAAGGAAGCAATTCCCCAAACGTAATGCGCAATGCCTCATTCAATGCAATAGCTATATCTTTTCTAATGGGCTCTGAAATCGTTTTTAGGCGGGTAACAATGGCTTCTATCTCTGCACCCATTCTGCTTTCACGTGCAAGCGTTTCTAAATAAACACATGCCTCGAGTAGTTCTGCTTTAATTGGTTTAATGTATGCATCCCAAGCTGCTTTCTTGGCATCATTAACCAATTTCTTTGATTCATTTTCCAAAGCTAAAATTTCATCCTCGGTTGCAAGTTTATTATCCAGTATCCAGGTTCTGAATTTAGCTACACAATCATATTCCTGCTCCCATTCCAAACGCTCTTTTGACTTATAACGCTCATGAGATCCTGATGTTGAATGCCCTTGTGGCTGGGTTAGTTCTTTCACATGAATAAGCACCGGTACATGTTCTTCGCGACTAATGTTTGCGGCCTGATCATAAACTTTGCATAGCGCAGGGTAATCCCAACCATTTACAGTAAAAATCTCAAAACCATTACTGTCTTTATCGCGTTGAAAACCTTTTAAGATTTCAGAAATATTTTCTTTAGTAGTTTGATATTTGGCAGGAACAGAAATACCATATCCATCGTCCCAAACTGATATAACCATTGGTATTTGAAGCACACCGGCTGCATTAATAGCCTCGAAAAAATGTCCTTCGGATGAACTTGCATTGCCAATGGTTCCCCATGCTATTTCATTTCCATTATCGGAAAACAGGTTTTCACCAATAATTGAAGCGTGCCTTCGGTAATATTTTGAAGCATGCGCTAATCCAACCAAGCGCAACATCTGGCCAGCGGTAGGAGAAATATCAGATGATGAATTTTTTAGTGCTTTAAGTTCTTTCCAATTGCCATGCTCATCTATGGTTCGTGTACCAAAATGTCCATTCATCATGCGACCAGCTGATGCAGGCTCAGCCTCTACATCGGCATGCGCATATAATTGTGCAAAAAACTCTTGCACAGTATGCTGTCCGATGGCCATCATAAAAGTTTGATCTCTGTAATAGCCTGAGCGAAAATCACCGGGCTTAAATGCCTTAGCCATTGCTATTTGAGGCAACTCCTTACCATCTCCGAAAATGCCAAACTTAGCTTTTCCTGTTAGCACCTCCTTCCTCCCTAATAAACTGGCTTGCCTGCTCTTAAAAGCAAGTGCATAATCATTTAACACTTCAATTTTAAAGGCTTCTACATTTAATTTTGCCTTTTCACTTTTCCCCATACGCATGAATTTACCCGTCAAATATATGATGTGACATCATTATTCTAAAATATGCTTAATATTTCATTAATTTTTTTACGTGCAGCAACTTATTTTTGTTTAATTGCGTTGGTAATTATAGCTTCGAACATTGTTTAGAAAATGGAACAATATTTGAAAAGCTTTTTACACATTAACTTAAACTAATTTATATGAAACGAATAATGTTAACACTTTGCATTGCCTTTGGTGGTATATCATTGGTAAATGCACAAACACAAGCACCTGCTGAGAACAAAAATCAGGCAGAAATCAATTTCACAAAGGAAATACATGACTTTGGTGTTATTCCGCAGAATGAACCTGCTACTTACATGTTCTATTTTACCAACACGGGCAAAGAGCCCCTAATTATTAGCAACGTTTCTGCCTCTTGCGGCTGCACCACACCTGAATGGAGCAAAGAACCTATACCACCTAAAAAAACCGGATATATTAAGGCAACCTATAATGCTGCCGCAATAGGACCATTTAATAAAAATGTAACTGTTTTTTCTAATGCCAAAAGAAATACGGTTATTTTAACCTTGAAAGGTGAGGTAAAAGTTCCTACAGTTGTAACACCTAAGTAATTATTGCTAAAAGTTTTTAATACCATTAGGTATAACCAATACTTAAAGAGATGAAAAAATCAATTATTATAATCGGATTGATGCTTTGCAGCGTGTTTACTTTCGCTCAGACCAATGAAGTGGAAAATAATGCTGAGATAAAATTCGACAAATTGGAGCATGACTTCGGAACCATAAAAGAAGGAACCCTAGCAGCCTATGAATTTGTATTTACCAATACTGGTAAGTCCGCTCTTATTCTCAGTGCTGTTCAGCCTTCGTGCGGCTGCACTACTCCTGAGTGGCCAAAGGAACCTATTATGCCTGGAGCTAAGGCTAAAGTAAAAGCCGTATATAATTCTCATGGCAGACCGGGAACTTTTCAGAAGTATATTACCGTTAAATCAAATGCAAAAAACGGAGAAATTAGCTTGATTATAAAAGGAACCGTTACGCCAACACCGGTGGAACCCGTTTCTCCTGTTAGAATGCAAACAACCGAATAAGTTACACACAAAGTCCAATAAAAAAGGCTGCCAATTGGCAGCCTTTTTTATTAAATGCTTGAGCTAATTACTTGTTAACAGTTTTAGCTAACTCAGCACCGGCCTTAAACCTTGCAACTTTCTTTGCTTTAATCTGAATGGTTTTGCCTGTTTGAGGATTGCGTCCTGTTCTTGCATTACGCTTAGCAACAGAGAAGCTTCCGAATCCGATTAAAACTACCTTGTCACCTTTTTTCAAAGATTTAGAGATAGCGTTGATTGTTGCATCTAAAGCACGTCCTGAGTCTGCTTTAGAAAGTTTTGACTCTGCTGCAATAGCATCGATGAGTTCTGCTTTGTTCATAGAATTAATTTATTAAAGGTTTGTTTACAAGATTCAAAATTATAAGAAATACAATACGATGCAAGTATTTTCTAAGAGTTTGCCTACTTTTTTAATATTACCAACTTAATTTTGATTTGAACGAAGAGGTATTATTTTTGCCAACCTTAAAAATCAAACCATTATGCTTATTGGAGTTCCAAAAGAAATTAAAAACAATGAAAACCGCGTAGGTCTTACTCCTGCTGGTGTTTCAGCGCTTACAAAGGCTGGCCATAAATTATTTGTTCAAGCCACTGCGGGCCTTGGAAGCGGGTTTAGTGATGAAGAATACAAGAAAGCCGGAGCCACAATGCTTAAAACCATAGACGAAGTCTATAAAAAGGCTGAAATGATTATTAAAGTTAAGGAGCCCATTAAACAGGAATATGGCCTTATAAAAGAAGGTCAACTTCTTTTTACCTATTTTCACTTTGCTTCTTATGAGCCTTTAACAAAGGCCATGATTAAGAGTAAAGCTGTTTGTTTGGCCTACGAAACCGTTGAAAAACCTGATCGCTCTCTACCACTGCTTGTGCCTATGAGTGAGGTTGCAGGAAGAATGAGTATTCAAGAAGGTGCAAAATATTTAGAAAAACCAATGGGTGGCAGAGGCATTCTGCTTGGAGGTGTTCCGGGTGTGCGACCAGCTAACGTTTTGGTGTTGGGCGGAGGAATTGTTGGTACACAAGCGGCTAAAATGGCTGCAGGTCTTGGGGCAGATGTTACTTTAATGGATGTTTCACTTCCACGCTTGCGTCAGTTAGACGATTTGCTTCCTGCCAATGTTAAAACGATTTACTCCAATGAATATAATGTAAGAGAAGCCATTAAAAATTCTGATTTGATAGTAGGTGCAGTATTGATTCCGGGAGCTAAAGCTCCATCGCTCATTACGCGCGAAATGCTTAAAACCATGAAACCCGGAACGGTTATGGTAGACGTGGCTATAGATCAGGGTGGTTGTTTTGAAACATCTAAAGCCACTACCCATCAGGATCCGATTTATGTGATTGATGGGGTAATACATTATTGCGTGGCCAACATGCCTGGTGCAGTTCCATATACCTCAACACTAGCATTAACCAATGCAACACTTCCATATGCACTGCAACTTGCCAATAAAGGTTGGAAGAAAGCATGTGCTGAAAATGAAGAATTAAAACTAGGCTTAAACGTTGTTGACGGAAAGGTAGTTTATAAAGGTGTAGCCGAAGCTTTCAACCTAAAATACACTGAAGTAAAAGAAGTATTGAAATAAGCTTCAAAATTAAATCCCATAAAAAGCTACCC
>JBIIGU010000017.1:0-8779 GCA_044236275.1 Bacteroidia bacterium
TCTAATTTTTTACTTCCCCTCCAGTTAGAGTCTTTATAATAACCCTGATGACGATTCCACAGCACGTTGCACTGCACCATAAAAATTTGTCCTAGAAATCCACTGTCAAGTGCTTGTTTGGTTAAGGCAATAGGCACATTATACCGGTTTTGTTTCACAACCATCAACTTCACATTGTTTAACTTTGCAGCTTCTATCATTCGGTGACAATCAGCAACATTTAATGCCATTGGTTTTTCTACCAGAATATTCTTTTTAGCATTTGCTGCTTTAATCGCCATTTCTGCATGCAAACCATGTGGCGTACAAATATTAACCACATCGGCATCACATTTAGCCAGCATGGCTTCATAATCGGTATAATAGGGAATACCTCCATAGGTTTCAGATAAGGTTTTAACCTTTTGCTCATCTGTATCGCATAGCGCAACAATCTCTGCACGCTCCTCGGCATCTGTCACTGCAATATGGCGAGACCCAATGCTGCCACAGCCTACAATGGCAAATTTTATCTTATTACTCATCGGCTCAATAATCGATAAAAACAATAACTTTAACAAATTCATGTTTAATCTATATTTTTGATTATTATGGATGTGCGAAACAGAATTATTCTTGTTTTAATGGCCTTGCTGGCATTCATTTATAATTCCTATTCACAAGCTTGTTTAAGTTGCTCAGCAAATGATTCACTTAACCTCGGATTGGTTCTTTGTCTACCGTTAAACGGAAATCCGAATGATGAATCTTCTGCAAGATTCCAAGGTGTTACAATGAATAATCCAGCAATTGCAAAAGACAGATTTGGCAAACCCAATACTGCATATTCATTCAACGGAATCAATCAATTTATCAGATTGGGAGATGTTTTGGATTCTGTTTTTTGCAAATCACCTGCAGCTAGTTTTTCCATAACAGGGTGGGCAAGCACGGCTTCAATTAATCAAACCTTTGGCGCAGGATTAATTATTGCTAAGCAGGCAGGCGGTAGCGGGCCTGACCAGTGGAGTATTAGCCATTTTAATGACAGTACGATAAGGGGCATTGTTAAAACATCTCCACTGTGGGATTATCTTGAATGGAAATCTGCAGTAAAAATCGGGTTAAATCAGTGGTTCTTCTTTACCCTGATGTTTGATGGTTCAATGCCTAATTCAATGGACAGGGTTATGTTTTTTGTTAATGGACAACCTACTGTTTTCTCTAGAATGAATGGCACCTTCGGAAACTTTTGCGCAAATAGTAATCAAGAAATAACTATAGGTGCGGGTCATATGGCAAACAATCCAAGTAGTCCAATAAATGCTTATAGTGGTTTAATTGATGATATCAGAATCTATAACCGCTTGCTTTCCCCAAAAGAAATAATGACGCTCTATCAACTTAATGATACCCTAAAATACACCAAATCTTCAGATACTCAGATATGCTATGGAGATAGTGTTTCGCTATTTTTAAATGGTGGTGAAAAACACATTTGGTCAGATTCAAATGGAATCTTAGATTCAATAAATAAAACCATTGTGGTTTGCCCCGTAAATAATTCATATTATAAATTTACCATTACTAAGGGAAACTGCTCCATTAAAGATTCAATTGCCATATTGCTAAAAAACACTCCGGCCAATGCCGGACCAGATAAAACCATTTGCCCCGGAGATAGCGTGAGCATAGGAACCAATGGATCTTGGGCAGCCCTTTGGCAACCCGCAAATACGCTTAACAACTTTCTCTTAAAAACACCCTTTGCCAAACCAGACTCCTCTGTAAGCTATATCCTTCGTGCTACAGAAAATGGCTGCACTTCATTCGACTCTATGAAGGTGAACGTGGTAGACTCTCTCACTGCTTTTGCCGGGTCTGATACCACCATATGTTTTGCCGACTCTGTTCGTTTGACTGGCACAGGGGGAACTTCCTACTTATGGCAGCCTGCCTCCCTAACCGCAAACAGCAACGCTGCCCGCACCATGGCCTTTGTGCCTTCAACAACAACTTTTATCCTCAAGTCATCATCCGGTTCGTGTATTGCTTATGATTCCGTAACCATTGGCGTGAGCGCACCCAAAGCTGCGTTTACGGCTTCTGCTCTTAGTGGATTCAAACCTCTTCCGGTAACTTTTACCAACAACAGTGTGGCGGTATCCCCTTCCTATCTATGGGATTTTGGCGACAATAAAGGCTACTCCAATATTGCAAATCCTGTTTATACATATTCATTGTCTGGCAACTTCAGAATTCGGCTTATAGTAAAAGACTCCCTAGGTTGTATGGATACAGCCTATTCCTATATTGATGTTGCAGGCACATCAACTATTTTTATTCCTAACGCCTTTTCACCCAACAGCGACACAAATAACGATTTGTTTTTTCCTGTATACGATAGCCAGTTTTATACCAAAGTAAAAGGATCCATCTGGAACCGCTGGGGAGAGTGTATTCATGAATTCGAATCTCCTGTAAACAACTGGTGGAGCGGAAAACACAAAGATAAGGAATGCCCCAGTGGAGCATACCTCTATATCATGGATTTTACAGACGTAAACAATAATACACAGCGGTTTGAAGGTTTCATTACACTTATCCGCTAACACAACTGTAAGGCCCTTTTAAAGCATTTGTAAAAAATCCGATTAACACTACTTGGCCAGCAACACTTTTTTTAATACGCGCAATGTTTCCGGAGTAACCAATTCGTGTTTTTTTCTTATCGTAAAAACCCTCCTGTATTGAAATTTCTTTTTTGCATAAAATATCATTTTATGAGGCGGTGTAATCTGATCGTTCTTGCCAACAATCAATATCAACTCTATTTTGTGCCTGTTGGCAAGGGTAGTAAATAAGTTAAAATTTGTTCGCAAGCGCCTCTGGGCATACCACGTTTTATATACCTTCAACAGCCTTTCTTTTCGTCCGATGAATTTAGATGAAAAAATATAAACCGACCGGTTCAATACTTTCCATTTATTAAGTCTCTCTACCCATTTCACTAACCGGTTATGGTGGCGCGTGAAATACCTGAAAATCCAAAGGCCAAAAAGAGTGCCGGTAGTAAAATTTAAAAAACGGTTAAAGGCAAATGTAGGTGGCGAAAGAAGCACCAAACGCTCAATTCGCTCAGGAAAAGTGCGCACCAGGGCTCTTGCCATTCTTGCCCCCATACTATATGAACAAACGGTGAATTTGCGAGCAAATAATTGCTCTTGTTTGGCAATGCCCAGCACAATTTCCCGCATATCTTCTTCAGTAAAATCTCTTGGCTCCCTCCATTCAGAAAACCCATGCCAGAAAAAGTCAATAGCAATGAGTGTATACCTATCTTTTAGCAATTGCGCCACGGGGGCATAGGCGCTGCCGGTTTGATCGTAGCCATGAAAAGCAACCATTATTTCTTTTCCACTGCCATAGCGGTAATAAGAAATTGGTGAGTTATTGTATAGGTAAATTTGTTGTTTCAAATAGACCCTAAATATACAACCTGTTGCCGAATCTTTTATGCACAACTCTTTTCGGTTTGAATTATTCGTTTATTTTTGCCCAATTTTCAGACATAGGTAACTTGGCCTGTCGGGGAAGGTTTTAAATTAAATACCATTTGCTCATGCCCAAAGACCCCAGCATCAAATCAGTACTTATTATCGGAAGCGGACCCATCATCATCGGACAAGCCTGCGAGTTTGATTACTCAGGCAGTCAGGCAGCCCGTTCGCTGAAAGAAGAAGGAATCGAAGTAACGCTTATTAATAGCAACCCGGCTACCATCATGACGGATCCGGTTACTGCCGATAATGTTTATTTGCTTCCGTTAACTTCAGACTCTATAGATAAAATTCTTACAGAAAGAAAAATTGATGCCGTGCTGCCAACTATGGGTGGGCAAACCGCACTTAATTTATGTATTGAATGCGAAGAGTTAGGTATATGGCAAAAGCATGGGGTAAGATTAATTGGCGTTGATACTAAAGCCATCGATACGGTAGAAAACCGTGAATTGTTCAGGCAGAAAATGATTGAGCTGGGCATTGCCGTTGCCCCTTCGCGCACTGCAAATTCTTTTCTTGAAGGCAAAGAAATTGCTCAAGAACTTGGCCTTCCTATCGTTATCAGGCCTTCATACACATTAGGCGGTACCGGTGGCGGCTTTGTGCTAAAAAAGGAAGAGCTGGATGCTGCCCTGCAGAAAGGCCTTTCGGCCTCTCCAACCCATGAGGTGCTGGTAGAAAAAGCAGTATTTGGATGGAAAGAATACGAACTGGAACTCTTGCGCGATAAGGCAGATAATGTAGCGGTTATTTGTGTGATTGAAAACTTTGACCCAATGGGTATTCATACGGGCGACTCCATTACTGTGGCCCCTGCCATGACTTTGAGCGACACCTGCTATCAACGCATGCGCGATATGGCCATTCATATGATGCGCAGCATTGGCAATTTTCATGGTGGCTGCAATGTGCAGTTTGCTGTGAACCCCGAAAATGAAGATATTATTGCCATCGAAATCAATCCGCGTGTATCACGCTCTTCGGCACTGGCATCTAAAGCAACAGGTTATCCTATTGCAAAAATTGCCTCCAAGCTGGCTATTGGATACACGCTGGATGAATTGAAAAATCCGGTTACAAAAACCACTTCGGCATATTTTGAACCCGCATTGGATTATGTGATTGTAAAAGTGCCTCGCTGGAATTTCGATAAATTTAAAGGTGCAGATAAGCGACTGGGCTTACAGATGAAATCGGTTGGCGAAACCATGGGCATTGGCCGCACATTTATTGAAGCCCTGCAAAAAGCCATTCAATCTCTTGAAATAAAACGCAGTGGCTTAGGCGCAGATGGCTACCAAAGTCGTAACCTGGAACAAATTGTAGAGAAACTTAAAAACCCATCCTGGGATAGAATATTTGCCGTTAAAGATGCACTGAGTTTGGGCATGCCCATTTCATCTATTGAAAAAATTACCGGTATTGACCGCTGGTTTTTAAACCAAATTAACGACCTGGCACTTATTGAAGCGCAAACCAGAAGGTTTAATTTAAAAAATTTGCCGAAGCCGTTGCTTATAGATCTTAAGCAAAAAGGGTATACCGATGTACAAATAGCACATTTGCTTGGAGGCGATACAACCGAGGATGATGTTTGGAACCTGCGAAAAGAGTATGGAGTTAACCGGGTATACAAAATGGTTGATACCTGCGCTGCAGAGTTTCCATCTCCAACCAACTACTTTTACTCTTCTTTTGATGGAGAAAACGAAAGCGTAGTTTCAGATAAGAAAAAAATAATCGTGCTCGGTTCGGGGCCTAACCGCATTGGCCAAGGTATAGAGTTTGACTATTGCTGTGTACATGGGTTGCTTGCCGCCAAGGAATGTGGTTATGAAGCAATCATGATAAACTGCAACCCCGAAACAGTGAGTACAGATTTTGATATGGCTAATAAGCTTTATTTTGAACCTGTATTTTGGGAACACCTGCGTGAAATTATTGAGCTTGAAAAACCGGAAGGTGTGATTGTGCAACTGGGCGGCCAAACCGCACTTAAACTGGCAAAAAAACTACATGAAGCCGGCATAAAAATAATTGGCACAAGCTTTCCCGACATGGACCTTTCAGAAGATCGAGGATCTTTCTCTGATCTATTAAAAGAGCTAGCCATACCTTACCCTGATTATGGAGTGGCAGAAGATGCCGAAGAAGCCATACAGGTGGCAAACAAGGTTGGATACCCTGTTTTGGTTAGACCATCATATGTGCTCGGTGGCCAAGGAATGAAAATTGTAATTAATGACGAAGAGTTGGAAAAAGCCGTTATTGAACTGCTTGGCGATTTACCAGGTAACCGTGTACTCATCGACCATTTCCTTGATCGAGCAGAAGAGGCAGAAATAGATTTGATCTGTGACGGAACAGACGTGCACATTGTAGGCATGATGGAACACATCGAACCTGCTGGTATACATTCAGGAGACTCCAGTGCGGTGCTGCCTCCATTTAGCTTAAGCAAACAGGTGCAGGACCAGATGGAAGCCTATGCAATTAAGCTTGCGCACAAAATGAATATTCGCGGTTTACTAAATATTCAGTTTGCTATAAAAAACGAAAAGGTTTATGTGATAGAAGCCAACCCGCGCGGCTCACGCACAGTTCCTTTTATTGCCAAAGCCTATCAAATTCCATATGTAAACATTGCTGCTAAGATTATGATGGGTACTCATAAGCTCAAAGATTTTACCTTTGAAAGAAAGCTAACAGGATACGCCATTAAAGAACCTGTTTTTTCCTTCAATAAGTTTGAAGGGGTAAACAAAGAGTTGGGGCCGGAAATGAAATCAACAGGTGAGGCCATTCGTTTTATAAAAGATTTACAAGACCCTATCTTCCGTCAGTGGACAAAAGAAAAAAGCATGTATCTGAGCAGATAATTTTGCTCCAAAATTTTTAACAATGAAAGGCCCTATAGGTGTATTTGACTCTGGTTATGGCGGGCTCACCATCTTGCGTGAGTTTGTAAAACACCTGCCTCAATATGATTATGTGTATTTAGGCGATAACGCGCGGGCTCCTTATGGTAACCGCTCGTTTGATACCGTTCATCAATACACATTGCAATGTGTGCGCCAACTATTTGATATGGGTTGCCCGTTGGTGATATTGGCCTGCAACACAGCATCGGCAAAAGCGCTGCGTACCATACAGCAAAAAGATTTACCCCATATTGACCCATCTAAACGTGTGCTGGGCGTTATTAGGCCCACTACTGAAATAATAGGGGAGTTTTCAAAAACAGGCCATATTGGTGTGTTTGCAACAGCAGGCACGGTGGCTTCGGGTTCTTATGTGGTAGAAATTGGAAAGTTTTTTCCGCAGGCACACGTTGTGCAAGAGGCTTGCCCCATGTGGGTGCCACTGGTAGAAAACAACGAGTTTACTAAACCCGGGGCAGACTATTACATCAAGCAACATATTGATGCGCTGCTCCAAAAAGATCAGGATATTGATGCAATTGTGCTGGGTTGCACGCATTATCCTTTGCTTGAAGAAAAAATCAGATACTTTCTACCGAAACACATAACCCTGCTTTCTCAAGGAAATATAGTGGCCAACAGCCTAAAAAACTATTTGCAAAGACATGTGGCCATGAAAGAAAAACTCTCGCTAAACAATACCGTGCGCTTTTTTACCACTGATGATGCAAACTCGTTTAACACTCATGCCTCTGTGTTTTTTGGTCATGAAATAGGCTCGCAGCACCTGTCTTTGCATATGTAAATGATTTACTAACTTTGCTGCCTCAATGGCACTTATACTATCATGTTCAAATTTTTATTATACCTATTTCTGTTCTATGTGATTTTTCGTTTCATATTCGGAAGATTATTTGGCATCACCGTAAAATCAAAAGTTTATACATATGGCCAGCAAAACCCTCATAAAAAGGAAGGCGAAATACGCATTGATACCAAACAAACAAAATCAAGCGGCAACTCAAGTAATCTGGGCGAATACGTAGACTACGAAGAAATAAAGTGAAAAAGCTAAATATTTTAGCCATTGTTCCCTACCCTTTTTTGCCCCCAACCTGTGGTGGCGACTACTCTTCTATGAGGCTGTTTAATGCTTTGGGCAAACAACAGAATGTTACATTGTTTACCTGCGAACCTTTCAGCTCTGTTGCCCACCTGCATTTTGATTTCGAGATGATTTCGTATGTGAAATTTAAACCACAACGATACATTAATTTGTTTTTAGTATATGATTTGCTCAGGCTCATTAAGAGTAAAAAGATTGATGCCATTTTCATGGAACAGCCCTGGTTTTGGGGCATGGCATTTTTTCTGAAACTCTTTAGCGGAAAACCCATGGTAATGCGCTCTAATAATATAGAGTTTTTGCGTTTCAAATCCGTTAATAAATGGTGGTGGTGGTTTTTATTTGTTTATGAACGCTGGTGCCTGCGTGGTATAGATTATGTTTTTTTTGTTACCGAAGAAGACCGCAACAGGGCTATAAAGTATTTTGGAATTGATGAACATAAAACATTGGTAACACCATATGGAATAGACCGACAGGAGCCCCCCGTAGATAGCAAACATGCTTGTGAATTGATTAGAGCCCGCTATAACATTAAACAGCATCAGCGGATATTATTGTTTTTTGGCTCGCTAGATTACCCGCCCAACCGTGAAGCACTTGATGTTATGCTCAAAAAGGTTTTGCCGTTGCTTGAAAAAGATAAATATGTATTTATGGTTTGCGGGCGCAGGGCGCAGCCCGATTTTCTTGCAGCCATAAATGGGCACAACCATATTATTCATGCCGGCTTTGTAGAAGATATTGACCATTATGTAATGGCTGCTGATGTGGTTGTGAATCCGATTTTAAGCGGTGGGGGCATCAAAACAAAAGCTGTTGATGCGCTGGCGCTAAACAAAATTGTGGTATCAACCCAAACAGGCGCAGAGGGCATTGACCCCAATATATGCGGCCAAAATTTGATTGTGATTTCAGATAATAACTGGCAAGCATTTGCAGAAGCAATAAATATTCAGATAGATAACACGCCTGCAATACCCCAAGACTTCTATACCCACTTTAGCTGGAAGGGAATTGCCATGCAAATGGGCGATAAAATAAATGCGCTAATAAAATAAGGATTAAAGACTACCAGTCTTCTTCATCAACATAAATAGGGTCTTTCATGGCCCTAACAAAGCCGTTAATCATCTTGGTCAAATCCCGATCTGCATAACGCAAAACCTGATCGCTTCCCTTTATATTGA
>JBIIGU010000018.1:0-8723 GCA_044236275.1 Bacteroidia bacterium
TATAAAGAAACCAAAAGGGCCGAGCAGGAATTGCTTACCAACCAGCTGTTGTTTTCCAGCATTGCCAAAAATTATCCCAATGGTACCATTTGCATTTTTAACCGTGATATGGTTTGTGAGTTTGTTGAAGGTAAAGAGTTGGAGCGGATTGGATTAACTAGGGAAGATTTTCTTGGAAAAAAAATCACTGAATCATTTGCCGGTCATGAGAATGCATCTATTCATGAATATTATTTTAAAAGAACCATTGCAGGAGAAGAGACTTCTTATGAGATCAGTTTTGCCGACCAAAGTTACCTAATGAATACCACACCTATACTCGAGGAGAGTGGCGAAATAAACCGTATGGTAGCGGTGGTGCTCAATGTTTCTGCCATGAAAGATGCTGAAGAAAGAATGAAGCAGGCTCTTGATGAAGCAACTCAATTAAATGAAATGAAATCGCGCTTTATTTCTATGGCTTCACACGAGTTTAGAACCCCACTCAGCACAATATTATCATCGCTTAACCTGATGCTGCGTTACCATGAAAACCAACAAACAGATAAGGTAAAAACCCATGCAAAAAAGATAAAGGCATCAATTGCCAATCTAACGGAAATATTGGAATACTTTTTATCCGTTGAGAAACTTGAAAGCGGTGAGGTAAAACTGGAATACAACCCTATGGATATTCAAAATTTTACTTTGGATTTTGTGGCCGAAATGCGTGATACCATAGACGATAGCCTTCAGATTCAATTCACATCGAATCTTATTCATAAGGAAATGATGATGGATAAAAAAGCTTACCGAACCATTATTCAAAACCTGATTTCCAATGCCATAAAATACTCCCCCAAAGGTGGCCGCATACATATTGAGTTGCAGACTAACCAGCAACAACTCCTGCTTAGCATCAGTGATGAGGGCTTAGGGATACCCGAGGAAGACCAGCGGCATTTATTTGAGCGATTTTATCGGGCTTCCAATGCATCGAATATTCAGGGGACCGGATTGGGGCTAAACATTATTAAAAAATATATTGAATTGCTTGGAGGACAAATCTCATTTAAAAGTACATTAGGTAAAGGAACTTCTTTTTATATCAGCATACCCATTAAATCTTAACTTTATGAAACACATATTAATTATAGAAGATAACAAAGATGTAAGAGAGAATACTGCAGAACTGCTCGAGCTCTCCGGATATAAGGTTAGCAAATCTGCGCATGGCGCAGATGGAGTTAAGCGGGCAAAAACAGAAAAACCGGATCTTATTATTTGTGATATTATGATGCCCGAAATGGATGGGTATGCCGTGCTAGAAGATTTATCCAATAATCCTGAAACAGCTGCCATTCCATTCATTTTCCTAACTGCTAAAACTGAGCGAACTGACATCAGAAAAGGTATGACATTAGGTGCAGACGATTATATAACCAAGCCATTTGATGAAACTGATATTGTTGAAGCCATAGAAGCCAGGCTAAAGCGCAGTGAATTGTTCAAAACTGATTTTCAAAGGTCGGCAGATGGAATAGAAAGCTTTATTGCCCAGGCCAAAACGCTTGAAGACCTGAATAAAATTTCGAAAAACCGCACCATGCATCAGTTTAAAAAGAAGGAACATATTTACCATGCAGGTAATTTTCCTAGGGGAATATACTTTATACAGCAAGGAAAAGTTAAAGCATTTAAATCTAATGAAGATGGTAAAGATATTATTGTAGGCTTATACAGTGCAGGAGACTTTTTCGGATACCTTTCATTAATGGAAGATAGGCCATATCAAGAATCCGCAGAAACCATGGAAGAATCTCAGATTTATTTTATACCCAATGAAGATTTTCATGAATT
Source organism: Bacteroidia bacterium (assembly GCA_044236275.1). Lineage (GTDB taxonomy): Bacteria > Bacteroidota > Bacteroidia > UKL13-3 > UKL13-3 > JAJTFA01. The sequence goes on from JBIIGU010000018.1 coordinate 1,840, forward strand.
GATTGCCAAAAACAGAGATGTAGCCAACCGTTTTATAAAAATGCTTAGTAACAATATTCTGGAAATGGAAGACCGAATGCTTAAACTGGCTTATAACTCAGTGCGGAAAAGGGTTGCTGAAGGTTTGCTTACACTTGAAAAAACATATAACAAAGAAAAAAAGGAGCCTTTTACCATAGCAGTAAACAGAGAAGACCTTGCCAACCTGGTTGGCACTTCAACAGAAACTGTAATCAGAACATTATCTGATTTTAAAGATGAGAAACTGATAGACATCAAGGCCAGACTAATTACCATACTTAATATAGAAAAACTTCAAAAAATGAAAAACTGATTCCAGTCATTTTTTTAGTTTTTTGCCGCGATACCTTTGCATGTTATTTTTTAAATGCTCAGGGTACTAATTCCAATTGATTTTTCTGAAGCAGCAATTAATGCATTGTGCTATGCATTTGATATGTTTAAGCTGGATGCATCGTATGATTTGCTTTATGTAACCTACTACGAAGGTTCAGATACTACAGATGCCTTTGGAAAGGAACTACAGCAAGAGATAAAGCAACAAATTGATCATATCCTCGAGCAAATTAAGCAGGAGAAGGGCAGCATCCCTAAGTCCATACATTTACACACCGCGCATGGGATACAAATTACTGAAGTTATTAATACTTATGCTGAAAAGAGCAAAGCAGATATCATCATCATGGCATCAACCGGAGCATCAGATAATAGCCATATTCTTTGCGGAGGCCACACTTCAGTCATGATTACCACCTCCATTAGGCCAATCATTTCGGTACCAAAGCATACAAAATTTAATGGCATAAAAAACATTGTATATGCAACTGATTTCTCCGATACCAATCTGGAGGGTCAGGCATTGGTTGCCTTGGCTAAAGTTTTTGGGGCGCAGGTTAGGTTTCTGCATATATTTCCAGAGGTAATTAATGCATCCAACTTTAGTCCTGAACTAATAGCACACGACCTTCAACGGAGCTTTAATTATAAAGCCATCACTTTTGATGCTGTAATGAGCAGTGATCCGGGAACAGCGATTGCAGAATTTGTTGCAGCACATCAGCCTGATTTGCTGGCAATTTTATCGCATACCAGAAACTCAACTGATAGGGTTCTATGTAAAAGCACTATCAATGCACTGGCAACAAAAGTTGGTGTGCCTATTTTGGCATTTAAAACAGATGCCAATCAGAATTTTTCAGAATAAATTACTTCCAGTAGGGTTTGGCCAACAGCCTTTAATGTAGTTCGGTCTATGGCATTCATATTATCTCTGTGCGTATGCCAGTGCTCAGGAAAACCACTTTGTGTTTGCGTATCGAAATGTATGATATCAATTGTGGGTATGCCAGCATTTTTATTTACATAGGCATGGTCATCAATTATGCCTCCTTTGTTGTAATATACAAAATGCGGATAGCCCAACGCCTGTGCGGTACCCCAAACTTTTTCCAAAACGGGTCTTGCATAAGTAACCGAAACTTCCTCCCATGCAAATTTGGCATTGGCCGCTCCAACCATATCGAGTAAAATTCCATACTCAGCTTTGTAGCCCGGCTTATGCAAATTGGTACTCCAGTATTGTGAGCCTAAACAATAAGAGTTGCTGTGCTCAGATTTTCCTAAATCCTCTGCATCAAATAACACAATGTCTATTCCTACCGAAACAGGATTATTCTTAATGATACGTGTAATTTCCATCAACACCCCTACTCCACTACCTCCATCATTTGCCCCTAAAATCGGCTTATCGGTATCTTTGGTGTCTTCATCAGCAAATGGTCTACTATCCCAGTGGGCGCAAAGTAAAATACGCTTACCTGCTTTGGGATTAATTTCAGCAATAATATTCCTGATGTTTAATTGCCTGCCGTCATAATTGGTAAGTGTGGTTTTCTGCTCTATAACATTATCGCTCATCTTTCTTAGCTCAGCTACCAGCCAATCTCCACATTTTTTATGCGGCTCAGAATTGGTTACTCGCGGACCGAAAGAAACTTGTTTATCTACAAAGTAGTATGCACTATCTGCGTTAAAGTTTGGTGAAACTTGCTTATAGGCTTTAGCGGGTTCGGCTTTTTGTTGCGTACTTTGAGCTGATTTGTCTGATTGCCCGCCACCACCACATGCAGCAAGCGTTAGCAATGCCAAACAAGTTAATGCTTTAATCGAATCGTTAAGTTGCATAATTAAACAATGCTATAGGTTGTGCCGTCTTTACCATCCTTTATTTCAAAGCCTAAATCCTTCAATTTGTCTCTGATTAAATCAGAAGCTGCAAAATCTTTTCTAGCCTTTGCCTCTTTGCGCTGGTCTAAGATCATTTGCATAAGTCCATCCATTTTATCTGTATTCACTGCCTGCTCTTCACGCAATCCCAATACATCAAACACCATATCATGCATTAACGTTTTCAGAATTTGCTTATCTCCATCACTCAAGGATTCTTTAGCATCATTCACACTGTTAATAATGCGCACGGCTTCAAATAGATGAGCCAGGGCAATGGGTGTATTAAAATCATCATTCATCGCTGCATAAACATTTTGTTTAAGTAAGGCAATATTTGATGTGGAATGACTACTTGTTTTTAACCCATCAATCAAACGAATGGCGTTCATTAATCGTGCAAATCCTTTTTCAGCTGCCTGCAGGGCTTCGTTGCTAAAGTCAAGTGTGCTGCGGTAATGCGCCTGAAGCATAAAAAACCTAACTGTCATTGGGCTGTATCCTTTATCCAGCAGAGGGTGTGTGCCTGCAAACAACTCAAATGGCAAGAAGGAGTTGTCCAAGCTTTTACTCATTTTTTGTCCGTTTACTGTTAGCATATTGGTATGCATCCAGTATTTTACAGGGTGGTGCTGACCTGTGCAGGCCACGTTTTGTGCTATTTCATTGGTATGATGGGTAGGTATTAAATCCATTCCACCCCCATGAATATCAAAAGCATCTCCCAAATATTTTCTGCTCATGGCAGAGCACTCCAAATGCCAGCCCGGAAACCCCTCGCCCCACGGGCTATTCCAGCGCATGAGATGTTCAGGGTTTGCTTTAATCCAAAGTGCAAAATCCAAACGTCCGTGTTTTTCATCCTGCCCATCCAGCTCGCGTGTGTTATTTAACAATTCATCCAAATTTCTATTGGATAAAGCAGTGTAGGGATAGGTTTGGGCAAATTTTGTAACATCAAAATAAACTGAACCATTTGCTTCATAAGCAAACCCATTTGCGATAATTTGCTTGGTCATTTCAATTTGCTCAATAATATGACCTGTGGCTGTAGGCTCAATACTTGGGGGCAAGGTATTGAAAGCACGCATCACATCATGAAAATCGAGTGTATAACGTTGCACAATTTCCATGGGCTCCAGCTGCTCCAGTTTTGCTTTTTTACTCACCTTGTCTTCGCCCACATCTGCATCACTTTCTAAATGCCCGGCATCAGTTATATTTCGCACATAACGCACTTTATAACCTGAATGCAGCAAATAACGAAAAACCACATCAAAAGAAATGAACGTACGGGCATTGCCTAAATGTGCATTGCTGTACACGGTAGGCCCACAAACATACATACCCACCAAGCCTTTATGAAGCGGAGTAAATGTTTCATTTTTGCGTGTTAATGTATTATATATGCTTAAGGATTCGTTCATGGTAATGGATAAAACTGGACTAGTTATAAAATAAAAATGGGCAAATCAGATTTACCCATTTCATGCAACCAATAATATTATCTAATTAGAAGGGTAAATCATCTGAAGCGGCATCATTGCTAAATCCCGGCTCTGATCCGCCCTGAAAAGTATCTGACGGACCGTTTTGTGATGTATTGCTTCCTGAGGCAGCCTGTGCCGAGTTTAACTTCCATGCGCGTACATCGGTGTACCAACGGCCGTTATACTCACGAGATTCAATATTAAGAGATGCGTTGATGGTATCGCCTACGTTATAACGTTCTAACTCGTTTACCTTATCATTCATAACGCTTAAGCAAACTTTACGCGGATAGGTGTCGAATGTTTCAATAACAAACTCCTGCTTGCTCCAAGGTTTTCCTGCTTTGCTGATTCCCTCTGTTTTGTTCATTTTCTGAACAATTTTTCCTGAAATATCTAGTGCCATAAAAATTAAATTATACGTTTAAAAATGATTTGAGCCTCAAACTTACACAAATGCCCAAACCCAAACAAATAAGTTGAAAAAAAGCTGTTTCGCCTTTAAAAATAAAGGAGACAAACGGTTATAGCGGTTATTATGCACACCAGATCAACCAGCAGCATGATGCCAAGGGTATAACGACTGTCTTTAACATTAACTGACCCAAAATACAGGGCCAGCACGTAAAATGTGGTTTCGGCAGCCCCCTGAAACAGACAGGAAAGCTGGCCGGCCAAGCTATCTGCACCATAGGTTTTCATGGCATCCAGCATAAATCCGCGAGAGCCGCCTGCACTAAACGGACGCATCAGCGCAACGGGAATGGCATGAATAATTTGCTCATTTACACCAAAAGCAGCCAACACAGATGACAGGCCACCCATTACAATATGCATGAGCCCTGAGTTGCGAAAAATACTTAATGCTACCAGCATGGCTATCATGTAAGGCAGCACACGCACTCCGGTTGTAAACCCATCTTTTGCGCCATGTACAAAAGAATCAAACAGGTTTGTATTGTTTAGCTTAAATATTTTTTCGTTGAGTATGCTGTATAATACAATGAGTAAAATAATAACAAGTAAAACGCTGTTGCTTAAGTTGCCTGTAAAGTGCATTTTATCAATGCCATCAAGTTTGGTGATGTAATACATTAGCAATCCGATAATGGCACTCACCACCCCTACAAACCCAAGTACAGCCAAGTTAATTAAATTAATACGCTGTTTAATGCTCACAAAAATGAGTGCTGCCAATGTGCCTACAAAAGAGGTAATGATACAAGGCAACATAATATCAGAAGGGTTGGCTGCTCCCTGTGCAGCGCGATAACCAATAATAGAGGTAGGAATAAGAGTGAGTCCGGCTGCATGTAAGCACAAAAACATAATCTGACTATTACTGGCTTTTTCTTTATTGGTATTCACCTCTTGCATGCTCTCCATAGCTTTGAGACCAAAAGGCGTTGCAGCATTATCCAGCCCTAAAAAGTTGGCAGCAAAATTCATGGTCATAAAACCATAGGCCTTATGGCCTTTTGGCAATTCAGGGAAAATGCGCACAAAAAACGGGGTAAGCACTCCGGCTAGTTTGGTTATGGCATTAGAATCGTTGAGCAGATTTAGCAATCCGCAGAAAAAAGTGAGGTAACCAATGAGTGGCAACCACAAATCGGTCATGGTATTTTTACAAGTAGCAAAAATACCATCAGCAGGTTGTTTGCCCCTGCAAACCTCTACAATTCCATTATCCAGCAAACGGTACAGCGTATCACCCTGCTCATAACCACTGGCTTTTGAGACAACCAAATTATTGTATAGGGCACTGTCAGCTTTTTCAATATTGCTGCTTTGCACTTCTGCAATAACCAGTGCATCGTTTTGCTTGCCATTTACCAGCTGCCCCAATTGATACAGGTTATCTGTAGCAAGTAAATAAAAAATATATACCACGCTACAAACAATGATATATGACCAAAATCTGCTAAGTGCCATACTGTGTTTATTATAGTTTCAATGCTAACGTAAAAACAGGTTGATATAAAACACAAGTTATGGGCAACTGTGGATTATTGGCTACGTAGGGCAACATTTTTCAATTCTCAACCCATAGCCTTATATTGCCTCAAATTTTATTGAACCTACATGGAATACGATCCTATAAAAAACGACCTCGGTAAAGTATTTAATCAATCGGTTGCACTGCGTAAATTATTTTACAAATTGCTTGATTTGTTGTTGCTACGCACCTGGCACGTGCACAAAGAATTAAAAGCATGGCCAAAATTTAAAGACGGATTTACTATGATGGATGCCGGCAGCGGATTTGGTCAGTATTCTTTTTATATAGCCAACCGCAATAAACAGTGTATCATTGATGCAGTGGATGTAAAAGAAGATCAGATAAAAGATTGTAATACTTTTTTTGCAAGGTGCGGACTTAACAATGTAACCTTTGCCTTTGGCGATTTAACCAAACCAAATGCCACCAATAAATATGATTTAATTTTATGTGTAGATGTAATGGAGCATATTTTAGAAGATGTGGATGTGTTTACTCATTTTCATCAGAGCATGAAAACAGGCGGCATGTTGCTTATTTCAACGCCAAGCGATCAGGGTGGCAGCAATGCCGATGAACATGGCGAATCGTTTATTGGTGAGCACGTGCGTGATGGTTATCCGGTTGAAGAGATGCGTGATAAATTAAAGAAAGCTGGGTTTGATAAAATTGATATTCGCTACTCTTACGGAACTCCAGGTAAAATTGCATGGAAACTGAGCATGAAATATCCGATGCAAATGCTTAATGCAACCAAGTTGTTTTTTGTGGTATTGCCTTTGTATTATATCATTACCTATCCATTTGCCTATGTGCTAAATTGGATGGATACCTATGGCAATCATAAAACCGGAACCGGTTTAATTGTGAAAGCCTGGAAATAACTTAAACCTCTCTTTCACTTTCCTTCTTCTCCTTGCGTTGCTGCCTAATGTTGTTAATGATGGGTATGCTTGTTACTACAATAAAACCTATCACGATATAATCCAGATAATGCAAAGCACCCGGAAAAACGCTTCCTACATAGTAGCCTGCACTTACTATGGTAAGAGGCCAAAGCGTTGCACCTGCCAAATTGTATAAAAGGAAAGTAGCATGATTAACCCGCACCACACCGGCAAGTATGGGAGCAAAGGTGCGAACAA
>JBIIGU010000059.1:0-6256 GCA_044236275.1 Bacteroidia bacterium
TATGCGCAACACCGAATATTTTAATGATATTGAGCTGGGCAGAACGCTTTTTGGTTATCAGCTGCAACCATCTGTATATATTAAACCCAGTCATCAGTATCACCTTTTAGTTGGTGTGTTTGCCAGAAATGATTTTGGCGGTAAAACGGCCTTTACAACAGTTTTGCCCACATTTACGCTGCAACTAAACATTGGGCAGCATAATCGTTTTCTTTTCGGCACGCTGGAAGGAGCCTTAAGTCACCGCCTAATAGAACCACTATTTGATATCAATGCAGCAATTGAACGCAGAATTGAAAATGGGTTTCAGTTTAAAAGAGAACATGAGAAAGGCTTTTATGACGTTTGGATTAATTGGGAACAATTTATTGAAAGAAAGGACCCATTTAAAGAAAGATTCACAACAGGCTTTAATCTTACTCCTCGTTTGTTGCATACCTCCAACCATACCGAAATCTTTGTAAGCACCCAATTTACCGCCCATCACAAAGGCGGACAGATTGACTCCGATACTGGGAATATGGAAATGGTGCTGAATGGTGCAGCTGGTTTTCTTGCAAAGAGAAAATTGGCCGGAGCAATTAAATATGTGGAAGGCAACATCTATTGGGTTGGTTTTGCAGAGCAGACCCAATCCGGAAATTATGCATACAGAAACGGCTATGGCATATTCGCAAACCTATCGGCAAGAATTGCAGATTTAACCTTCATGCTCAGTTACTGGAATGCCCAACAATTTATAGCACCCCGCGGAACATTAATTTACCAATCTGTTTCGATAGACAAGCCCGAACTGCTAATGAAAAATCGGGAATTGCTTTTTTTTCGTGTACTTTATCAGAAGAAGATATCTGAGCACCTTTATGTTGATGCGCGTTTTGAGCCGTTATATGACCCGATTGCTGCACAACTTGATTATTCCTATTCAGTATACTTCACTTATCGGCATACTTTTGGTGTAGGTAGAATAAGGGAATAGAATGTTCTTTGCTTAACACAGATACGCCCGCGGCAAAGCCGCGGGCGTATCTGTTATCAAAGCCTATATCATTTATCTACTCTTCAATCCAATCTGCAATAAATAAATTGGTATCTGCTGTTCCGCCATTATTGCGGTTTGAAGAGAATACCAACTTTTTACCATCCGGTGAAAACATTGGAAAAGCATTAAATTTACTTTCAGTACTTATCTGTTCTAAACCTGTACCATCCTCATTAATCATGAATAACTGAAAATCATACCCTTTCTCGGAGTGATGATTAGAGGAGAAAATAATTTTCTTTCCTGAAGGGTGATAAAATGGCGCCCAGTTGGCTTTCCCTAAATTAGTAATTTGGCGCATTCCTGTGCCATCTACATTCATCACAAAAAGTTCCATTTTGGTTGGCTGCACCAAACCTTTTGCCAGTAAAGCTTTGTACTCTATTGTATCTTCTCCTTGAGGCCTTGATGCTCTGAAAACAATTTTACTTCCATCAGGAGAAAAAAATGCACCTCCATCATAACCCATGGTATTGGTTAGCTGTTTTACATTTTTGCCATTTATATCCATGATGTACAAATCAAGATCACCATTCCTGGTAGAAGTGAAAATTATTTTATCTCCTTTAGGCGAAACGGTAGCTTCTGCATCATAACCAGGAAGATCAGTTAGTTGCTTGAGAAGTTTTCCTTTTTCATCAGAAATAAAAATATCATACTCCGGGTAAATAGACCACACATACTTACCTGTTTTTGGCGGATCAGGCGGGCACTCTTTACCTGCTTTAAATGTAGAAGCATACAAAATCTTCTTTCCGTCTGGCATATAATAAGAGCAAGTGGTGCGCCCTTCTCCATTGCTTACAGGCATGGGCTGATATATTTTGTTTTCTTCTGCTTCTTCAATGATGAGGTAAAATATCTGATCACATTTAAGTCCCCACAATGAGTTGTTCGACTGAAAACTCAGCTTTTTGCCATCCGGACTAAAATAAGCTTCAGCGTTATCACCTCCGAATGTAAGCTGTTTAATATTTGCCAAGTGTTTTTCCTGCGCGTTTATGAGTTGCGGGAGTAAGAGAAGTAATAGATAGTTAAAATATTTCATGATTTGAATAGGAGGGCGCAAATTTATAAACTCAGGTTAGAAAACAAATGAATAATATCAATCCATCGTCAAATAATTGGGAAGCTAAATTTTACTGGGCTTAACGGCATTTGCAACGATGCGTTTCTATCAATTACCCACCAATTTACCAATCACATCAAATTTATCAAAAACAGTTTCGGTGTGAGGAGCATCTTTTAATTCATCCGTCAGATCTTGTCCGGCCCAATGCTCATAATGCTTGCCATTTCGCCACAGCCTGCTTTTCGCCACATCATAAATCAGGCCTTTGTAGGCTATCCAAATCTCTGCCTTATCTTGGCCGTTTCTGAGAGCCAATTGTGCCAACGTGTATTCAGGTAAACTATTCAACAGTTGATATAATGCGTTTATTCAATAAATACTCAGCAATTTGAATGGCATTTGTGGCAGCGCCTTTTCTTAGGTTATCTGCTACAATCCATAAGTTTAAGCCATTTTCAACTGAATCATCCTTGCGCAGCCGACCTACAAACACTTCATCTCTATTATGCGAATCAAGCAGCGGCATGGGATAAGAAGCAGCAGCAGGATCATCCTTTACCACCACTCCCGGGGTATGTTCAAGCATCTTTCTGATATCAGCAAGGGTAAATGGTTTTTCCATTTCTAGGTTTACACTCTCACTGTGACCGCCCATTACAGGAATGCGCACGCAAGTTGCAGTAACTTTAACGGCATCATCGCCTAATATTTTTTTGGTTTCATTCACCATTTTCATTTCTTCCTTGGTATATCCGTTGTCCAGAAATACATCTATCTGCGGTATCACGTTCATATCAATCGGATATTTGTATGCCATCTCTCCACTAATCCCCTTTCTTTCATTCTCCATTTGATTAACGGCCTTCACTCCTGTTCCGGTTACCGACTGATAGGTTGAAACCACTACACGCTTTATCCCGTATTTCAAATGAATAGGTTGTAATACCAATACCATCTGAATTGTTGAGCAGTTAGGATTGGCAATAATCATATCCTCCTTTGTTAATACGCTCGCATTTACTTCAGGAACGACCAATTTCTTATCAGGATCCATGCGCCATGCTGATGAATTATCAATTACATAGATGCCTGCTGCCGCAAACTTAGGCGCCCACTCCAGCGAGGTTGTCCCACCGGCAGAAAACAAAGCCAGCTGAGGCTTGGCAGCAATAGCCTGTGCCATGCTATGCACAGTGTATGTTTTGCCTTTCCAAGTTATTTTCTTGCCAACTGATTTTTCTGAGGCAACCGGAATTAGATCAGTTACAGGAAAATTTCTTTCTTCCAGCACTTTTAACATTACTGTGCCAACTAAACCTGTGGCGCCAACAACAGCTACTTTCATTTCTTACAATATTAAGTACCAGATGCGAAAATAAGCTGAACCATAGAATTAACCGAAACTTAACAGGCAATATAGTTTACAACTTATATACAAAGAGATAATATGCAATGGCCCATATGCTCCATAATAAAAAACACGTAAAACTGCAATAAAAAAGCCTTTGTCTGTTTCAAACAAAGGCTTTAACTGATATTGGTAACCTTAATTACTTAGTTTTTTTCTTAGCAGCAGTTTTTTTGCCGGCTTTTTTAGGAGCAGCGATTTCTTTACCCAATTTATTAACCACTTTAGCCAATTTTGACTTCTGGTTAGCCGCTTTGTTCTTATGAATTACATTTTTCTTAGCCAGCTTATCCAACATGGCAGAAACTTTTTTCAGCATGTCTTCTGCTTCTTTTTTGTCATCAGTAGTGCGCAGGGATTTGATAGCCGTGCGGGTAGTTTTTGCCTGATATCTGTTTCTTAGGCGTTTGGTTGCATTGCTGCGATTTCTTTTTTCTGCTGATTTATGGTTTGCCATGCTAAATACGTTTTAAGCGTTAAAATTTAAAAAAGGAGTGCAAATATAGCCTTTACAATAGAAAATCAAAGGCAAAGACCATTTTTTTGTTTATACCGAGAAACTCTCACCGCAACTGCAGGTACGGCTGGCATTAGGGTTATTGAAGGTGAAGCCTTTGCCGTTCAATCCATCAGTAAAGTCAAGCTCGGTTCCAAACAAATACAATACACTGCGTTTATCGGTTACCAACCTAACTCCATTATAATCAATTACTTCATCTCCGTCTGTTACGGCATTGTCAAAATCAAGCTTATAGCTCAATCCTGAGCAACCTCCGCTCTCTACGCCTACACGTAAAAAATGCGCCTCTGTAAGGTTCGACTCCTTTTTAAGTTCAACAATACGAGATTTTGCTTTTTCGGTTACTGTAATCATGCTATTCATAAGTAGGTGCAAATTTAATACATATCTGCTCATTATTGCAAGTATAGCTAATGGCAATGCTTCTCATGAGAAATCCTCAATCTAAACAATTACTATATTTATTTTACCCCTTCTTTCTATACACCATATTCATGTATATGGCATGAGGAAAGCTAATGCAGGCAATAAAGATAAAGAATACTGCCCATTGGTTAGTATCACCAGGAGGATAGGCCAAAGGCCATAGAAATAAAAAGCCTGCTAGAAGTAACCACGCTCCTGCATGAAATGGTATTGAGTGAATCCATATTCTGCTGTGGCTTAACTGCAGGTGTCTGCGGATATCCTGCCATCCGTTTAGGCTATGTTGACCAATAAAATATATTCCAAAAGCTATTAACAGTGGTAGTTGGGAAGAAAGCATAAGCCAACACAACGTGAGGAAAAATGAGGTTTGCTTGCGATACAAAGCCCACAAAAACCAGGGCAACAATGCCCAAACAGGACATGAAATGGGCAAGCTTACCCGACCCATTGATAGGAGAATTGCATTGGTTTCCTGAAGGTGTGTGCCTAAGATATAAAATAAAACGGATGCCCCCCAGAACAAGGATACTGATTCGCTGAAATGCCATTTTATACCATCAGCCTGCCCGAAATGCCAAGAGGAATAGGCCAGAAAAACAACAAGCGCCACTCCAGGTAATGCATACCACAATAAACCCATACCTGTTGCTAACATCAGGTATCTGAAGATAAATACAGGTGCGCCCTTCCTATTCCATTTCCCGGTTTCCAGCAAATGATCTACCGCTCCGTGTGGAATGCCCACCGCAACCAGACCCACAAACAATAACCCATAGGCCATATAGGTTTGAATGGCTGAATAATTTCCCGCCAAAATAAGCAAACAAGTAATAAGCGATAAAAGCAATGGTCTAAACAATGAACACACCAAACCTCTGCTCAAAAGGGTACTAATAAAAGGCCGCCAAGGCAACTGACTAAAGATTGAAATATCGGTTGAAATACCTGTTTTCTCATCAAGAAAGTTCAATATTTTTTTTGTATCCACTTTTGCAAGCAAAGCTTCAAAAATGCGCTTTCCTTCCTGTGGCTTGTTCTTTAATATATCAAGCAGCAAGCCATCATAAAATGAGTGGCGTCCGTGGTGGGCATTAACCTGTGTTTTGTTTAATAACTCAACAGGTTTATTGTTTTTAATAGCAGAGGCAATGCTACGTGCATGGTAATACATGTTTTTAAATGCATAGCCTGTACTTGGTTTTATATGATAATTTCGGGCACCCAATAAAACAATACCTGATGCAGCATTGCTTTCTATTCCACTATTGCTCATAGGAATGCAGCCTATTTCAACATCTGCAACTGTATACGCACCAAAATTCCGCTGAATATAATCAGCAAGCAAATCTTCGGCCTCTGTATGGTTTATGGTTGCTGCACCAAAGCGGGTAACCTCAACCAAGGCCTTATGGGCAGAAAAAGGCAGCACATAAACAAACTGTGTTGAACCCTGCTGCTCAATCTGAAAATCCATGAAGCGAAAGGCATTTGGTTTTTTAATTTCGTGTTCCGTTTCAATCATCCATCCCACAAAACTTTGTGAGATGTGTGTTTCACCTTGTTTTGGTGGATGATAAACAGGAGGCCTGGAATCGAAAATATAATTAGCCCTAATTTTTTCTCCATTGCAATATACAAAAGGCCCATGTTCATCAGAGCCAACTTCATCAGCGGACGTATTCTTCTTGTGCCATAGATATTGTTGGGCTAGCCTATGAACCTGATTGTATAAATCAATACTAGAAACATGGTTATAACGCATTGGCCAGATGGGTTCAATTTCAT
>JBIIGU010000019.1:0-8381 GCA_044236275.1 Bacteroidia bacterium
TGGCGATATCACCATTATCGGCCACTTCCATAGCACCCAACACAGTTAAATCTACTCTGCCGCTGCGTATCATGCCAAAGCTCATGGCACTATCAAAAAATGATGAGCCTTTGGTGGTGGTGACTGTTTGTTTGCCTGCGTTTATCAAATCCGCATCTACTTCATCGGCATAGGGAAAAGGACCAATTCCCAATAATCCATTTTCTGATTGCAAAATTACTTCAATGCCTTCGGGCACGTAATTGGCCACCAGTGTAGGAATGCCTATTCCCAGATTTACGTAGTAACCGTCTTTCAGTTCTTTTGCGATGCGCTTCGCTATTCCATACTTATCTAACATGCACTTAATTTTTTAAACGAGTGGTCACCTGTTCAATTCTTTTTTCATATTCTACACCGAGAAAAATGCGGTTTACATAAATACCGGGGGTGTGTATCATATCGGGGTCGAGCTGGCCGGCAGGCACTAGTTCTTCTACCTCAGCTATGGTAATTTTTCCTGCCATTGCCATTAAAGGATTAAAATTTCTGGATGTGGCTCTGAATACAAGGTTTCCATGTGTATCGCCTTTCCAGGCTTTTACAATGGCAAAGTCAGATTTAAAGGCATGTTCAAGTAAGTATTGTTTTCCATTAAACTCACGTACTTCTTTTCCTTGTGCCACTTCCGTTCCTACACCAGCCGGAGTAAAGATTGCAGGCATTCCATAACCTGAAGCCATGCAGCGTGTGGCTAGTGTTCCTTGCGGTATTAACTCCACTTCTAGCTCACCGCTCAGCAATTGTCTTTCAAACTCTGCATTTTCGCCTACGTAAGATGAAATCATTTTTTTTACCTGACGTGTTTTAAGCATCAGCCCTATTCCAAAATCATCTACACCGGCATTATTAGAAATGCATGTTAAATTTTTAACTCCTTTGCGAACTAACGCAGCAATACAATTTTCAGGAATTCCGCACAAACCAAAACCACCCAGCATTAAAACTGCTCCGTCTTGTATGTCATGTATAGCCTGATCGGCATTTTCTACAATTTTATTTAGCATAAATTACACCTCAGTTCATTTTATTGATTATTCGCCCATGGCAGCGCTTAAATCTTCGTCACACAATGCCTGGCACATAGCTGCTAGTTCGCTATAGTCGCCTGTTTTAACTACACATTTGCCTTTATAATGAACAATGAGGGCAGATTGCTCGGCTTGAAGGGGTTCATGCTTGCAAATTCTAACCAGGCACTCAATTACATGATCAAATGTGTTTACATCATCATTAAAAAGAAGTAAGGTTGCAGGCGTGCCTATATCATCCAGTACTTCTGACCATTCTTCCTGTTTTAATAATTCTCTGCTCATATTTACTTTTTATTGAAACTGAAACGGTTTTCACTACCTGCTGCTAATCTTTTGATATTGGAGCGGTGGGTAAAAATAACCAGCATAGCCACTACGCAACAAAAATAAAACAATGGATTGATATTGTAATGATTGAGCCAAAAAGCAATAAGCGGACTTACCATTGCCGAGAGCATAGAGCCCACGGATATATAGCGTGTAATTGATACAGTTAATACAAACAGAACAAAGCAGTAAAGTGCAAGCCAGGCATTAAGCGCAATGACAATACCCAGTAGAGTGGCAATACCTTTACCGCCTTTGAAGCCGGCAAACACCGGATATATATGACCTAAAACCGCAACAAAGCCTAAAACCATTTTATAGATTAAGATCTGGTTTTCATCTCCTGCATCAGGTAAAATAAATATTGCAAGCGAGGCTGCTGCAAAGCCCTTTAGCGCATCAATGCCCAATACAATAAATCCGGCTTTTTTACCCAATACCCTAAGAGTATTGGTAGCACCGGCATTGCCACTGCCGTGTTGCCTCACATCAATTCCGTAAAAATTTTTGCCAATCCAAACTGCCGAGGGAACTGAGCCTAGCAGATAGGCACCAAGAAAACAAATAATGGTTATTGTCATTGCTTATTTTTCATTGCTTTTACAAACTGATTGCGGGCAGAAATATTAGCCAACCTTAGTTTGAAATCATCTTTAGAAACCTTATCAATATTATCTTTTACATATTTATTATAAAGCGGATCGGATGCAATGGTATACATGATACCTTTCTGGTACTTAAAGAAATACCAGCTTCCCTGCATGGATTGCAGATAAAGCGTAAAGTCATCACCACTTCTGCGTTTCACAATTTCCATCATCCCCTTAATTTTTCTTTCGAACTTATATTTATCAAATGAGTTGATACCAATTTCACCTACCGAAACAAAAGAGCGCGTGGTTTGATTCCACCTCAACTGTATATCAGAAATGAATATGGTTTTTTCCAGATCATTTATTAAACGAATATTGTTGTTTTCATTAATCTCTTCATTGATACGCTTGATATTTTTCTCCTCAACCAACTCAGAAAGTGCCTTTGTTAAAAACTCAGGATTAAACTCCGGCTGAGCGGCCATAAGCGATTGATCGGTTAATGAATCATACATAATGCGCAAAGCATTTTGGGCGAAAGGAAAATTAAGTAGTGCTACCAGTTTCATATTGAATGAGGTATCGGCTAATGAATAAACTGCCGAACCCGCTGCACCAATTTCAAACTTGCTTCCCTTAAATGCCATATCAAATTTGCCTTCGTATGAAACCGCTTGCTTAGTTTCATTCAGTACAATTAAATTGCCTTTTGTAGCCTCTTTAAATATTTTATTATAGGCGCCCATTTTAAATTCTTTTGTTTTCTCATCATAAAACAAGGTTCCTTCTACACGCATCATTTCATGATCTGAACCATTACGTTTGCGGGTGAAGAATAAAGGATATACGTGCGTTGAATCATTTGAAACATTTATACCTACCATCAAAGCCTGCCTTGCCAGGTTAGTGGTTTGGGCTGCTACATTAATAAAAACTGAGTCAGGATTTACAACAGCCGAATTTCTGAACCACTCTGTTTTAGGAATAGGTAATGTATGCTGAGCCAGGAAGAAGCCGTCATACTCCAGATTTTTGATAATACTTTTTAAGTTAGCATTGCCTCTGAATAATATTTTAGGGCCTACATAAAAATTAATAGAATCGGGGATATTTGTTTTGGCAATTAAATGGTGCTCCTTGCTTATGCCTATTTCGTGCAGGTAAAACAACTGCCTATTTTTCTTTCGATCGATGTATTCATAATCTCCTACCCCGCTTAATGTGAATTTGCCCCCAATTTTAAGCATGGCATTTTCTATATTATGATATCGGTTGGTACTATCGGCAATTATTTTTGCGCGATACAAGATGTCCATATCTGCGGCCTCTCGAATCACTACTTTCTGGCTATCAGCAAAAATTTTGGCATCGCCCACACTTATATAAGGAATTTTACGAGGCCTGAGCGTATAATCGGTTACATCATAAGTAGTGATGCCTGTTTTAAATAAGAGTGAGTCTTGCTCAGCATTGGTTGAAACAAGATATGATACTTCTTCACCTGCATGCAGATAAGAACGAAAATCAAGTTTCTTATGATCCATGTACCAGATAAATTGTGCAAATGAGCCTGCATACTGATTATATACAAAATTGGAATTGAGATTAAATGAATTGAAGTCAAAATTGGAAATCCTATTTTCTAAGTCAACATTGCATTTTGTAGCACCCGATACAAATGCAAAAACAGCAGAATCAGCAGCAGAACGATATCGGAAATAGGCAGTGTCAGATAAAATATTATCGGGCTGCAACCAGAAATTCTGTGAGTTAAGCTGTGCCTGTTCCACATCAATATTGCCAGCAGCTGCGGTCCGATCAGGTGTTAACATCAAGGCCCCTGTTAGTTTTGCTCTATTGGCTGAGAAGCTAATCTTTTCCTGCTGACTATATACATACATGGAATCGTTGTAAGGCATCCAATGCTCATAAACCTGATTTGCTTTTACTGTTGGATAAATTCCGGTGCGGTCGTTAACAAAGGTTTTCACCTGTGCATTCATCGAATCGAGTAGTAATATAAACTGATCAGCTTTTGATGAAGATGAGAGGTACTTTATTTCTCCATCACCAAACAATCCTTCATCACTCAATGACAATCTAATAAATCCTCGACCCTTACCTCTATACATTGGATAACCCGCCTCCGGACTTTCAAGAACAAAGCCTAGAGATTTATCAGGTTGGAGGGAAAGGATATGCTTTAGTTCCGGAACAATATCTCCCGAAACGAAGGTCCCGCTAAGTGCAAGTGCTTCCAGATTTAAATCATTAAGGCTGTCCATGGTAAAAGGATCAACATCAAAGTAAAATCTGTTTTTATCATAAACACCCAATTGTGTGGTGGGTTTATTATAGAAAACTTTAGAGCCAATATCAGATTTGAAAATAGGATAACCCGGATATTTTTTTCTGCCACTTTTATTGTTCGGATGGTCTATAGCCAGCGTTCCGTAAATATTCTCAATGGCACTTTTTATTGGCATATCCATCCCGATGGAAGCATCCTTGTAAAGAAATTTCATAGAATCTACGTTGTTTAATCGTATCTGAAACTTTACATAATCAAATGAAAAGCCATTACCGTAAAAATCTACTTTGCCTGAGCGCAACTTGCCTGAAAAATCCATTGCACGATTTTTCTTAAGGGTAATAACCTGGTCCTGCGGAATAATATATACGTTCTGCGAATCGGAGAAATAGAATTTTGGTACACCCTGAATTTGCAAATCGTTATTGATTAGAGAAATGGTTGCATTGGGTATACGCTTAATAATTGAGAAGAAAGCAATAGCATCAAAATCGGTTCGTCCGTTATGTGCATTTACATAATCTTGTAATTTACGTTTAACCTTTACATGCTTCCTGTTCTTATCATACTCAACAAATCCTTTGTCATTCAAATCTATCATCTGCAGCTCTATATCCTCAGGATTGCTTTTGAAATTAGCAGCATAATCCCGAACAAAAAATTCCTTTACATTAAACTTTAAACAATAGGCGTTGATTCGGTTCAAAGGATTATAGGCCAATATACCCTGCTGCTTCTCATACCTCATGTCTCTGAAATAATTGATTGACTCAAACTTGGCCGGAGCATTGTCATTCACCATATCTATATCAATCTTCGGATTGGTTAAATCCCATTTTATTTCATCACAATAAAATTCTACATTGTGGTATGAATCATAGAAAGGAGCCATGCTTATTCCTTCTTCACTGCGATATATATTTATATAATTATCCTGAATACGATAATTGAACCTCACCTGCGGATGAAAAATTGAATCCTTATCAAGGTAAAGAATAACTGATGCTTCATTGGTAACAACGGTGTTGTTTTTCACTACAAAATCATTGGCGAGCACCTTTAGAGTTGGTTTATCCTTATAAGTGAACAAAAGTTCTGCTTTTAATGTGTCTGTGCCTTTGCCATTAATTCGTTTCCCTTTCATTGCAAAAGATCCGGTAAATTTTCCTTTGCCAAAATTCAGTTTTGAAAAATTACGCTGATAGGAGACAAACTGAGGATAGTTGGAACGTTCTCCCTGACTCTGGGCCATTGCCCTGTCAACCAACTTACCCAAAAGAGGCTTTTCGAACAATAACGGATAACTTAACAATGCTGAATCTGATTTTAAAAATCCTGTCGCAAAATCTATTTCATAACTTTTAAGTTCAGCAAACATAGTGGCACTGTCAATAGCCACACGGGTCCAATCCAATTTGCCACCACTTCCTTTCCATGAATTTGATGCAGGTATATATTTGCCACTAGTACTGTAAATTTCAAGTGTATCACCTTGGGTATAGCAAAAAAGATTAATATTTTTAAATACGAAACCAACCGTTCCTTTGGTTTCCATTTCCACGTTAGGGTTGCTGCTCATCCACTTCATTCCGCCTACCTGAGCTACTATGCCTTCTGCAAATATATTTCGTGAAATCTGCAAAAAATCATGGTATTCATCAGGCTCACCTGAAGTAAAAGTAGCATAGGCAGCCTTCTGCCAATTATCAAACTTCTTATGCTGGTTATTTTCAAACATGCCATTTACCGTGCGCAAATAATTTTCAAAGTCGGGCATTGGGGTATGGCGGTTTATCATTTCATTACATATACGAATGATTTGAATTTTTTGAGGATTGGTAAAACGACCGGCATTGAAATATCCTACAAACTCATCACCTGCATCTCTAGCTGCACTGCCTCCTGATTTCTTAATAAAATCCTCGAGGTCGTTGCTAAACTGAATAAGGTCGGTTGATAATTGTGCCTTAACAATACCCACCCAGAAAACCAACATTAAAATAACACCTGTTTTTTTGATCATGGCCAATAATGAAAGGGCTAAAATAATAAAAGAAATGAAGTTAGAATATCAACCCAAGGCTTATTTCTGCACAACGGCAACGAACCTCACTTCGCGTATAGGCATAAAAAAGGCCACAGGACGGCAGCCTTTAATTTGCAAAATGTATGCTTAACGCATTGCTTTAACAATATCAACAAAGCTTCGGCTTTGCAGCGCTGCTCCCCCAACAAGGGCACCATCAATATCTGGAGCTGCAAATAATTCAACTGCATTATCAGGCTTCACACTTCCGCCATATTGAATGGTTGTTTGCTGAGCAATGGCTTCGCCATATTTTTCGCTGATTAAACTTCTGATGAATGCATGCACTTCCTGTGCTTGCGCTGTCGATGCAGTTTTGCCTGTACCAATTGCCCAAACAGGCTCATAGGCTATTACAACCTTTGCAAAATGCTCCGCAGATAAATGGAATAATCCTTCTCTTATTTGTGTTTTCAATACATCAAAATGTTTGTTTGATTCACGTTCTTCTAGCGTTTCTCCGCAGCAATAAATAGGCATTAGGTTATTTGCCAGCACGGCATCAACCTTTTGAGCCAGCCAGGCATTGTGTTCAAAGAAGTATTGCCTGCGCTCACTGTGGCCAATAATGACATATGTGGCACCCACACTTTTTAGCATAGCCGCGCTTATCTCTCCTGTGTAAGCACCACTTGCATGGTTGCTGCAATTTTGCGCACCTACTGTGATGTTCTTTGCATCTGCCAGCATGCGGCTAATGGCGTTAACATGTGTAAAGGGTGGAATAATTATTACCTCAGCACTTCCGCTGTATTCGCCTTTTAGCATGCCGGTTATTTCTGTTACAAGTGCCATTCCTTCTTCAAAGGTTTTGTTCATCTTCCAGTTACCGGCTATTATTTTTTTTCTCATTTTAATGATTGTGGTTATTATTTAAATTTTTATGAGACTTACTTTATTCAAATCAGTTCAACTTATTTACTGTATTGAAGTCAAATTAGCATGAATGATATTTCATGCAAATTAACAAATTTTATACAATGAACTTAATTTAGTGTGCATTGAAAATGTTTCTTATGTTTGATTTAAACTACTATCCTGAATGCTTTTTAGCAGCAGAAGTGTTCATTAAAATTTAGGCATATGAACGAAATAGCACTAATTATCCTTACAGTAATACTCCTCATGTTAGATTATGTAGGATGGGTTAAAGCACTGCGAAACAGCATTGTGGCAATGTCTATTATCAGACTCATAATGATTAGTTTAGTTTTCACTCTTTTACTTAATCTCCCAATAATCAATTTACACCATTGGTTTTTTTTAGGGCTAACAATTATTTACTGTGTATACAGAACTATTGCGCAGATTAAAAAATACAATTAGTAAAAGATTAAGAAAAGAACAACCAGTGCATACCTTATGATTGCCTTAACTGAGGTTTAAATGGCAGCAGTTTCCTGGAAAGTACTTTGGAGTAATTTATTAGTTCCAAAAGATAGCAACACTACTTATTCTCCCAAAACCTGAAAGTTGCAGTGCTGTTAAACACATGCTCAATAATGGCTTTATCTGTTTCATCAAATTTCACATTTCTACGTGCGCACATAGCTTCTGCCATTTTATAAAATTTATTGAGCTGAAATGTATCAAAGCCTTGGGCACCGCCCCAGGCAAATGATGGAATAAAATTTCTGGGAAAACCGGCACCAAAAATATTAGCACCCACACCAACCACTGTACCTGTATTAAACATGGTGTTAATTCCGCATTTGGAATGGTCGGCCATCATTAATCCGCAAAAGGTTAATCCGGTTTTATCAAATTTCTGGGTTCGGTAGCTCCAAAGTTTTACTTCATCATAAGTATTCTTAAGATTAGAGCAATTGGTATCGGCACCCAGGTTGCACCATTCACCAATAACTGCGTTGCCTAAAAAACCATCATGACCTTTGTTAGAATAGGCAAAAAACACCACGTTGTTTACTTCGCCTCCTACCTTGCAATGCGGACCAACCGTGGTTGCACCATAAATTTTGGCATCCATTTTT
>JBIIGU010000020.1:0-8371 GCA_044236275.1 Bacteroidia bacterium
ATAGATACACGTGCATTTAAAGACAGAAATTATGTAGGGGTAAATTGTCATGAGCTAACACATCAGTGGTTTGGAGATTATATAACTGCGCGTGATGGGCGCGATACTTGGTTGCAGGAAAGTTATGCCACCTACTACCCAAAAATGTTTAACCGAGAAATACTTGGAGAAGATGATTATAACTGGCAACGCAGGGGTGAGCATAACAGTGCGATTGAAGCGAGCAAAAAAGACAGAAACCCCATCAGACATACACAAGCGGGCACGGCAAGGGTTTACCCAAAAGGATCTGCCGTTATTAGTATGCTCAGCTATGTGCTTGGTGAGGAGCAGTGGAAACGTGCTTTAAATCATTATCTGAAAACACATGCCTATGCCAATGTAGAAACCAATGATTTGCAGCAAGCCATTCAAGATAAACTGGGATTAGACCTTAGCTGGTTTTTCGACCAATGGATTTTGCGTGGCGGAGAGCCCCACTATACTGTGCATTATGAAGATTTATTTTATAAAGATGGGTCTAGAGCTACAGAAATTGCTATTGAACAAACGCATTTACGTGATGAGGTGGTGGGCTTATTTAGAATGCCCATAAACATGGAGGTACATTATGCCGATGGTTCATCAGATATGGTTACCGAGTGGGTTGATGAGGCTTTTGAGGTGGTGAAAATTCATAACAAGAACAAAAAAGATATTGCCTATGTGTTGTTTGATCCAAACAGCATGGTGCTAAAATCAGTTACATTTAAAAAGGGATTTGATGAGCTGAAGGCTCAGCTTACAAAAGCCCCTAACATGTTAGACAGATATGATGCACTGCTGGCACTGAAAGATTTTCCGCTCGATAAAAAAAGATCTCTGTTACTGGATGTTTTGAAGAATGAAACGTTTCATTCGATGAAAACCGAAGCCATAAACCAGCTTGGTGCTGATAAGGAAGCGGCATTATTTGTTGCTACAGTTTTCGAACAATACCATAGCGGACCCAAACTGGCTGCCATCAAACATGCATCAGATGATGTTTTCTGGAAAGAACAGCTTAAAAAAGGTCTAACCGATTCAAGTTATGATGTTGTGGGAGCAGCGCTTGAAAAGTTGTGTAAAGCATATCCTGAAGAAGCACAAAACTTTTTAATTCAAACAAAAGGGTTAGATGGCACTACCAACAACCTCAGGGTAAAATGGCACGAGTTGGCCGCCTCATATAATTTTGATAAGGAAAAGAATCTTGATGCTCTGGTTTGGCTTAGCAGCAACGCATGGGAGTTTAGAACCAGAAACAATGCATTCGCTTCACTCAAGTCGCTTAATCACTGCAACTCAAAATTAGCAGCGTATTTGCTAGATGCGGTTACAAGCACCAACGGCAGGCTATCCGGCCCTGCCACGCAGCTAATAGAACATTTTGCATTACAAACAACCTATCGAAATGTCTTCATACAATCTTATCATCAACTAACAGATTCTACCAAGAAGGATTTAATTAAAAAACAACTGAGCTTTTTGCCATGAGAAACTTTTTGTTGGCCTTTTTCCTCTCGCTTGCCATTCTCACTAACGCGCAGTATGGGCTTAAAAACTACGCCATAGGTTCATATCTGAGAGAAGACTGTTCTTCTTATATTATGCTGCCGCTATTCCCTAAAGAGGTCAAAAAAGATGAACTAAACAAGTTGCTCATAAATGCGTTGACCAAACATCATTTTTTATTTGAGCAGCATCTGGTAAATCTTAATGCGTTTTATGAAGAGCGACAATATAATGGCGACTCTGTTCTGGGTTTTACCATAATGGCGGGCTGTACGTTTGCCAAAAATGGCATTTATAGTTTTACCGGCTGCCCGTACAATGCATGCGATAAAAAACCACAATCAGAAATGGAAACCGTTATGGCCGTGCTGGATAGCAGCAAAGGAAAATTACTAGCGTTAAAAGATATTATTGCTCCAGAAAGGTATGACTCATTGGTAACTTTTGTAATCATGATTGCCAATCGTTACCGCATAAAAACCATACCTTCTTGCTCCTATTCATCTACAACTCCTGTTGTTGTTAATTCCTCTAACGGCAGCTCCACACCAGGTAATGAAGTAACATACGGAAACCAACTTGATACCAAATTCTATATTAAACCAGATGCAATCGTAATTCACCTGCTGGCTCAACACAGCCGCTACTCTTACGCAACAGTTGAATTAAATATACCCATTCGGTTAATGGCTTATTTTCTTAAGCCTGAATATGCCAGGCGCATTCTTCCGTAATTTTTTACTTTGTTTATCAATTGGTTATGCGTTTTTAATCCTGAGGTGTAACTTAATATAACCTTCATCCGTATGATAGATTACACCACATGACTGCATCAGAATTTAATGAGTGCGTAGATTTGTATGCCGATGGCCTGTTTCGGTTCATTCTTAAAAACGTAAAGGATGAAGAACGGGCGCGAGATGTGGTACAGGATACTTTTGAAAAGGTTTGGCAACGCGTACATGAAATTCGTGCAGATAAGGCAAAGTCTTATCTGTTTACTGCTGCATACCATACCATGATTGATGAGATTAGAAAGAATAAACATACATTAACCCTGGAAACAGAACACGATAGTGTTTTTCATCACAATAATCAGTACAATGATTTAAAGAAGGTACTTCAATTAGGGCTACAAAAACTAAATCCGGTTCAGCGTTCTGTAGTTTTGCTCAGAGATTATGAAGGCTATTCGTATGAAGAAATTGGTGAAATAACCGGCCTTAGCTCCGCACAAGTTAAAGTTTACATTTTCAGGGCGCGTGTTTTTTTGAAAGAATATATAGGGAGCATGGATAAAGTGCTATGATAAACAAAAACAATTACGAAATATGGTTGATGGATTACCTTGATGGTAAACTTGGCGATGCTGAGATAGGCGACTTAATGCTATTCCTTGATCAAAACCCTGAGATTAAAATAGAGCTGGAAAACCTTGATGAAATGGTGCTAGAGAAAGAAGAGATCCGGCCAACCTTCAACAAGTCTTCATTAAAAAAACCACTGTTTAACGAAACAAAAGCCAGCCATAACCCCTTGCTTGTTGGTGCTGTTGAAAACACATTGAGCAGTAAACAGAAAGAAAAGCTGAAACACGCAATGGCTGCATATCCCGAACTTAATAACGAATTGCAGTTGTTTGAAAAAACACGCATTGCGCCTGACTTAACGGTTGTTTATCCGAATACACACGAGTTAAAGAAAACGATACCGCTTATTGCCTTCTCTTACTCGGTTTGGGTGCAATTAGCAGCAGCATTGATTTTAGTAAGTAGCATTGGTTGGTTTCTTTTAAAACAAAGCGGTGTAATAACGCACGATACTATTGCAGAAAACAGGCCAAAACCGGCATTGCAAAACCAAAAGACACAGCAAAAGAACGCCCCAAAAATCAGTTTAAAAAACCACAAGAGTAATCAAGAAAAAAACAATGTTAGCAAACAGCCGTATGATGTTGATGCAACAATTGAACCGATGCCGGGCTTAGATAATAAAGTGCTTATGCAATCAAATTCTCAGAGAAACAATGAGCTAAGACACGTAATGATTACTCCAAAAACGGGATTAATAACAAGGCCTGAAAACGTTTTGAAAATAGTAGGCATGCCGGAGCATCCTAACCCAATTGCCTATCTGCAAAAGCCGGAAAACAAAGATGAATTTATAGCCTTGCCCGATTTGATTTATGCAGAAGTGAAGACACAGAAACAAAAAGTACTAAAAGAAAATAAAGCATCAGATAAATTTAAAGCAGAAGATGCCGGATGGCTTGCTCTTGCTTTTATTAATAAAATTACCCGTGCCAATATTCAGGTGGTGCTTAATTATAATCATCAAGGCAAAAGAGAGGGTATTGATATTAGTACAAACGGGTTTAGTTTTCAAATGGGCAAAAAAACAAACAAGACTATCAACCCTATGTAACCTATTTTAAATACAAACGTATGATAGCTAAATATTACTTTTTATGAAACATGTCAAAACTCTTCTGATACTCCTTCTTGGTGGAGCATCATTACTAATTGCAACATCAATTAAGGCACAAACAAGCGGGCCGCTAGCTGATTTCAATAAAATCCGCATCAGTGGATCTGTCGATGTTGAGCTCATTCAGGCAGGCCGTCATTCCTACTATTTGGTAAATAATAACGATGAAAAAACCGGAGTTGAAATAACTTCTGAAAATGGTATACTCAATATTAAAGGCAAAAACACTGCCGAGGAGAATAACATAAAAATTTATTTCAAAGCCCTCGAAGAGTTGGAGTGCAGCGGCATTTCGAGTGTAAAAATAAACGATACGCTGCACACAGAGCGGATGCAAATAAAGGGTACCGGAGCAACCCAAATCAAGATGAACATGAAAGTAAACCAATTAAAGGTTTATGCGGATGGCGCAACCGATATTCTCTTAACCGGAGTTGCTGAGACATTTTCTGTGCAGGCCAGCGGTGCTTCAAAGATAAAAGCAGGAGGCTTGCAAGCTAAAGAAGTCAGCGCATCATCAGATGGCGCATCGTCTATAAAAATTCAAGCCATCAGACGTTTGTCTGCCAACGCCAGTGGCGTTTCAAATATTAAATATATAGGAAGCCCTGAAAACAAAAACATTTCAGTAAGTGGCATGGCTCAGATTAATGGCTTAACAGAGAATCACGAATTTGCTACAAACGCAGAAAATGAAAACGAGAGCGATAAAGATACGGTACATGTTAAAATAGGTCGAAAAAAGTTCATCATAATTGATGGTAAAAAAGATTTTGAGTTTGAAGAAGAGGAAGAAGAAGAGGAAGATAAAGAAAGCTACCAAAGGACCAATCCTTCTAAAAGGCGCGACATGAAAGCCGTTTGGGGAGGAATTGAAACAGGAATAAATGGGCTGGTTACCCCTGATTTGAATTTTACAATGAACAATGGCTATACAGATTTGAACACACAATTTGGTCGCTCATGGTTCATTGGTATAAACTTGCCAGAACTAGATGGTCATATTATTCGAAACAAGCTAGCCATCACAACAGGATTCGGAATTAAATGGAGTTGGATGGAATTTGGTTCTAACAATATTATGAAGCCCGATTCCAACAAACTTGCATTTGTTGACTCCGGAAATAAACTTTCGGAAAACGAACTGAATACTTTTAATCTTACGGTTCCCTTGTTATTAAAATTGGCTCCTGGAAATAAGAAAAAAGCACACAAGGGATTTCATATTGCAGCAGGGGTTATTGTAAATTATGTGGCCACAACCCGACTCAAAACAGTTACAGCTGATAGTGGTTATGAAAGAACAACACATTATAAAACAGATTTTAATTTAAACCCCTTCCGACTAGATGGAACATTAAGATTTGGTTATGATAGGTTACGCCTTTTTGCTAATTATACGCTTACCCCCTACTTTGATTCCGCAAAGGCACCCGACATCAGACAGTTTTCGGCAGGTATTACCCTGGTTGGTTTTTAAATTACAGTTATTCTTTCTCTACAACAGTGCTTATAGTGTTGCTGTATTCTATACCCCACTTAAGATTGGTTTGTGATAAACCGGAAACTTAACAGAATTGGCAATAAAGCACATGGCATTTGCTTGTACATGCAGCTCTATTGCTTTGGCAATCAAATCCGGATTTGCTATAGTAACTATGGGCTGAAGTAAAACTTCGGCAAAAGCCCCGCTTCCATTATCGTTTTCTTGCATGATTCCCATGGCCTCATCTGCATAAGAGATTACTACAATGCCGTTATCTGCACATAAATGTAAATACCAAAGCATATGGCATGCTGATAGCGAAGCAAGCAGCAGCTCTTCCGGATTATGCAAGGAAAGATCACCCCTGAAAGCCGGATCAGATGAGCCTATAATATCCTGTTTGCCTTTAATACAGATGCGATGCTTCCTGCTGTAGGCCTGATAGCCTGAAGTGCCGTTGCCTGTATTGCCTGTCCACTCTGTTGTTAAGCTATAATGATGTTTTTTA
Source organism: Bacteroidia bacterium (assembly GCA_044236275.1). Lineage (GTDB taxonomy): Bacteria > Bacteroidota > Bacteroidia > UKL13-3 > UKL13-3 > JAJTFA01. The sequence continues at coordinate 6,015 of JBIIGU010000020.1, forward strand.
TTCATGTTTGCCGAAGTAATTATTTTGTACTGCGTGTTATTGCTTGATAAATTTTTTAACCACACTTCCTCCATTGGTATTTATAACCAAATAATAAACACCTGCCGACAACTCCTCCACTGGCAACAAAGATTGGTTAAAGACGTTGATGCGTTTACCTTGCATATTATACAATTCTGCGCTTTGCAGTTTTTGACCGGAAATATCAATATACAAAACGCACGATGTTGGATTGGGGTAAATATCTATTTTAAAGCTTGTGTTTAATGCCTCTGTTATTCCAACAGTTTGAGAGATTGTAGCCAATAGTAGCTGTGATGAAATCTGATAAGCTTGTGCAGGAAGTTGGTTAATAAGTACACAAATAATTATTCCTGTTGCTGTATCATACATCATAGATGAGTTGTAACCGCCCCAAATTGTGCCTGCATGTTGCCAAACTGTTCTTCCGTTTACGATAGATTCTATGATGCCCATTCCATATTTTCCCTGACCAACAAACGTGGTTAGCTCTTTAAAATAGGCGGGGCTTAAAACCTTTCCTCCCATCAAGGATTCATACCATTTCGTCATCTGTGCTGCAGTTGAATACATGGCACCGGCCGACCAAGCTGCACTATTAAGCGCCTTTCTTGGCACACCAAAATTATCATTTGCTCCCTGCCAAGGGTGTGCTACCGGATATAAAACTGTTTCAAAAACATCAAGAAAGGTGCTATCCAATTTCAGCGGACTCAGAATACTATCGCGTAATAGCTTACCATAGCTTTTTCCGGTTGCCGCTTCTGCTATCATGCCCGCTAGTATATAGTTGGTATTACAATAATTCCATCCTTTTCCGGGTGCAAATAAAGGGGGCCCTAACCAAGACATTAGTTCAGCGGGTGTATACAAACGATTGGGATTAGATAGAATAGAATCCATGTATCCAGGTGTGCTTATTATATCAAATAGCCCACTGGTATGATTAAGCAATTGCCTGATGGTAATATGCGGGTTGATATAATTATAGGTTGGCAAATATTTATAAATAGAATCGTCTAATCTGATGACATTATTTTGTGCCAGTTTAAGCAATAGTACTCCGGTAAATAATTTGGTGTTGCTGCCTATGCCAAAAAGCATTCCCGTTGCAATTGGTTGTCCATTATGCGAAATACCCGATACGCCTTCCCACATCCCTTTCCCAGGATAGAGCACACAAGCAGAAATGCCTTTTAAATTAGTAGCAAGGCGCATGCTATCTATGGTATTTTGCATTTTGCTTGCTAGAAGCGAATCAATGGGTTGGGCGCATAAATGCATTGCATGATTTGCCCACAGAATAAAACTGAATAAAGTAATCTTTTTAAACATTTTTGTAATTACATCAGATGTGTAAACAAAACAAAGGTTTAATAACTTGTTTATTCGCAACACAATTAATTCATAAAACTAAAACTAGAAAAGTAAAACCGAATAAAAATGAATCTATTTACCAAAAATAGTCAATAGAAATCGTATTTATTGTGACGCAGGGAATCTAATTAATGTTATGTTGAAGTACACTTAGAACTCTATCTCACGATCGGGCAATAGCTTGTTCAATATTTTCTCAAAAAGCGGTATGGTCCACATAAACGCTAATACCCCTAATAAATTAAATAACATATGTGCATTAGCAACGGTTCGCTCTATAGTTGCTCCGTTACTAATTACATATACCAACTGAATAAACGGATAAAACAGGAGTAGCCCAAAAATGATTGAAAACAAATTGAAGGTAACATGAAATAAACCTGTTTTTAGTGCCGGTCTCGTACCCTTTATGGTAGCAAGCAAGGTGTCGCTGCAAGTGCCGAGCTCTGCGCCAATCATAACAGCTACCCCACCAGCAAGACTCAAAAACCCCTTTTTAGATAAAATTATTGCCATGCCAACCGTTGCAGATGAAGATTGTATAACAAGTGTTACGCACGCACCGATAATTGCGCCCAAAAAAGGATGTTCTGTTTTCTTTAGCCACTCATAAAATAAGGCCTCTTCCTTTAACGGTTCAACAGCGTTTTCCATAGTGAACAAGCCAAAGAACAAAACCCCGAAATACAATATGACTTTACCCAAGTTGCTCATTTGCTCTGTTTTGGCAATAAACAGCAATACAAACCCGATAAGTAAGAAAATTGGTGAATACTTCCCAACATCCATTGCAACAATCTGGCTACTTACAGTTGTTCCTATATTGGCACCTAATACAATTCCCATTGCTTTTCTGAATGAAAGAATTTTTGAATTTACCAATACAATCGTTATTATAATTACTGCTGAAGACGAATCCAAAATAGTGGTTACAACAGCTCCTACCAGAATGCTGCTAG
>JBIIGU010000021.1:0-8255 GCA_044236275.1 Bacteroidia bacterium
TAGGTTTATTTTAGTAGTGAAGAAGTAAACAAAACCATCATATTCAAAAGGAAATATCTTAGATGCTGCCAATGCATTAAATTTTGGCGGTTCAAACATATTCATCACCAGAGGTACATACTTCTTCTCATCTCGCTTAGCAACGAATTCTTGCTGTGCAACGGGTATTGCAGCTTGTGAGAAAGATAAATCGTAGTACACATGTGGACCTTTTTGAATGAATAGGCAATTATCTATAGCCAAGTTTGCCCGACCATAAAGTGTTAAGGAATGATCAGAGTAACCAAGCAAAACATCTTTGTGTTGCTCAATGAGTACACTAAACATAAATAAAGTTTGCAGTCTCGGCTCTTCATTCTTGTATGCTACCGATGTAAACTTTTTCAACAACAAAAGCTTGGCCATGTCATCTGCAACAAAGGGCAACATTAAGCTATCAAGTTGTCTGATTAAGCTATTGGTTTGAGAACTGTTTCTGTAAAAGTTGGTAATGGCTTCAATACCTACAGCAGTTGTTTTTTCAGGCTGGTAGTTAAAAATAAGTTCATGTCCGTAAAGATCTACACATATTTTTTTGCCATCAGTATGGGCACTTAAGTCCAAACTCCAAATGAGGCATATTGCTATGGCAAAACTGCGTATGTACAATATAAAGTACATCAATTAATATTGTCTTTCAGGTTAATACATACGAATTTATGATTTATTTATCTAAACATAACAATTATTTAACATTGGATTTGCTTTTTAATTCATTCTGAGGCTTGAAGATGTTGGAGCAACTAATTAGCTTTAAAGTTCACAATAGCAGGTATTTATAAAAATAAATGGCGTTTCCCCTCGTTTATACCTTGGGCAATGCAAATGGCAGCTTAAACTCGGGGTCGGGCTATACGTTACAAGTCCTCATTCGCTTCGCTCTTTGCGGGCTTTTCACTGCTATCCCTAACGCATGGCATTATGCTGCGTATCATTTAATCTCAATCGGTAAAAAAATTAATGCTCTAGGGTTCGGCAACGGGTGTTCAACTATGGCCATTCATTCAATATTAGAAATAATAAGTTAACAAGGATGCATCAATATTACTGTGGGTTCCAGCTAAAAACAACAACTTAAATTGAACGCTCTAAAAATTTTACAGGTTTACCAGTTTAAACTCCAACTTATCAGCAAGAGATCGGTAATAGGTTTTAATATGGTGCAATACACTATCGATGTTTTTAAATTCCTGCAGCAAATCAATCAACAAAATATCGAACACGCAGCCTTCTACAAATTTTATTTCTTTGCCAAACCCGCACACGCATAAAGCATTGGTTTTTTTTAGAAAGCGCTTTATATGTCTGCGATCAGTATTGAGTGTGTGGCATGTACCGAAGTGTATGATTTTATTGTGGCAATTAGGCCCAAGCATATCTGCCAGTTCATCCAGTGTTACTATTTCCTTGCCTACCAAAATCTGATTGGGCTTGCCATGAAATGCAATGTATAAAATGGAGTAGTCCTTATATCGTTTAAGGCTCCACTGATTAATATAGTATTGTAGGTTTTCTTTGGTGCCACAGTGGCGGTGAATATATTCTATCTGCCGATTCTGTTTTAAAAACATAAGTACAGCCTGCACAGAGGTTTGATGTTTTAAGTTTTTACTCCAGTCGCCCTCCAGGCAAAACACTTCTTTGTTATATGTTTTGGCGTATTTCAACTACACGAAGGTATTGATTATAGCAATGCATAGCTATTTTTCATACAAATAAAAAAGGATGGCCATTGCCATCCTTATAAAACATAAAATGTTGATTTACTTTGTTTTACGGAACAAATACCGTGTTATAAAGATACCATTGCTGGTACTGCCATTGTTCTGGCTGGTGCTTGAACCGGTGGTTATCTGGTACAATTCCCACCCATCTGTGCAGTATTCATTTATCTTATCTACAATGAGTTTATCGTTGTTAGATATGTTGCCAAAGTTTATACCCACAAGGCTGTAAAAGTTCATCAGGTCTTTCTCAACCATGGTTCCGTTTTTGTCGGTTGCCAAGATGCGCGAACGCCCCAAGCCACCCGGAACGATGGATTCAACTGTAGAAAATTGTTTGAATTCATAACTGGTGCCTTCTTTTTTCTCTGAGGGTTTAAATGCCCAGATGGTTAAGAGGCATAAGGTAAATGTAGCGCCCAGTGCCACATACTTAAAATTGTTTTGCATAAATTAATTATTTTTGAGTTCAATACGAAATAAAACGAAATCATGAAAATTGCCACATTAATTCTTTGTTTAGGTTTATGTTTAGCAAGTTTTGCCCAAAGTGAAGATTATATTCAGCTGGATATAACTGATGTTAAAGTAACTGAGAATAGCAGTGAAACAGCAGGTATAGGTGGCATAATCAATTTAAAAAATAAGAGTAATCTCAATAATGTACAATTGTATCAATCGTCCAATCTTTCCATAACAGCTGATATAAAAGTTTCAAGTAATAACTCGCGCAGGAGTTCAACTAAATCAGGTTCAATTACACTAGATGTTGTTTATCATACCAACTATTCCGGAAAGAAAGATAAGCGCACTGCACAATATATTTTTTATCTGGATGATGATCGCAGTTTTGTGGCTAAGGAACAATTTGTGTTTAAAAACGGACTTAAACCCAGGCAAATTAAATTATCTTATAAAGGAAGATTCAGGGATTGAGCTGATTCATTTGTCTATGCTACTTAGCTAAAAGAGGTGGTAAAAAAAGGGATTAAACAATTTGTTAAATCCCTTTTGTACTTGAGGCAAGATTAACGTTAATCTACATTATCGTGCAGGAAGGAGTTGTTGGTGCGCAAGCCTGTGCGGTTATTGTCATCAAACAAAGTCAGTCGTGATATCTGGCTTTCTGAAGAGTGTGGTACATCATTCAGTTTTTTGTTTTTTCTTTTATAAGCAGGTTCTTTTTCCAAATCTCTGATGCCACCAGGAGAGTTTAGGGTTACATTCAGATTTTTTAGTTCTTTAATGCGCTGAATTTGTTTTTCTATTTTAGCTTCTTGCTCATCGTTTTCTGAAGATTCTTCTACCTGATGCATTTCAAAGAATTCAAAAACATTTGCTGGTTGTTCAGTGATGTCATCTGATGCAGTTATTTCATTCGATTCCATTAAAAAAGGGCTAGTATTTTCTTCATCAAATGCAGCTTCTTCATCCTGAATATTGTTAACCGAAGGTGTTATATCCATCAGCTCTTCTGCAGCTTCATCCAGCGGATAAATCTCTTCTTCTTCAATTTTTAATTCAAACCTTATTTCTTCTGTGGTTTCTTCAGCTTTAGGTTCGGGAGAAATTTCTATCTCTGCAACTGGTTCTGCTTTTACAGGCTCATCGGTGAGCAGGGTAGGAGAAACCTTCATTTCCTCTTTTTGCGTAGGCACATACAATACGTGTTTGGTGCTTGGTTCACTTTCTGTTTTGTGTGAAATAATTTTATTCTGACGGGTTTCAAACCCTGTAGCAATAAGGGTTACAGAAATATTATTTCCAAGGGTTTCATCAAATGAAGTTCCGAGAATGATATCTGCGGTAAGACCTGCTTCATTCTGAATGTAGTTTGAGATAATATCTATCTCATCCATCAATACTTCTTCGCTTCCTGAAGTAATGTTTAGCAAAATATTTTTTGCACCGATAATTTGATTGTCATTCAACAATGGCGATGCCAATGCAGATCTTACGGCTTCCATGGCACGGTTTTCACCTTCGGCAGTTGCCGAACCCATAATGGCCACACCACTATTTTGCATTACCGTTTTTACGTCTTCAAAATCTACATTAATATAACCCGGATAAGTGATGATTTCAGCAATACCTTTAGCCGCTGTGGTAAGAATATTGTTTGCATGGCTAAATGCTTCGCGCAGTGGCAGGTTGCCATACATTTCTTTTATTTTATCATTATTAATTACTAGCAGGCAGTCTACACTTTTTTTCAAATTTTCCAGACCTTCATCGGCATACCCTTTACGCTTGCGTCCTTCAAAAGCAAACGGAGTAGTTACAATTCCTACAGTTAAAATATCCAACTCGCGAGCTGCTTTAGCAATGATGGGTGCTGCACCGGTTCCTGTTCCGCCACCCATGCCAGCAGTAATAAAAATCATTTTGGTATTCACACCTAATATTTCTATTACATCTTCAATTGCTTCCATGGCAGCCTTTTTGCCAACTTCAGGATTTGCCCCTGCACCCAAACCGGAGGTAAGACCTGCACCCAATTGAATCTTATTGGGAATAGGGCTGTTTTCAAGTGCCTGCAAATCGGTATTGCATATCACAAAGTCTACACCTTTTATGCCTTGTGCAAACATGTGGTTAATGGCATTACCGCCACCACCGCCTACGCCCAGCACTTTAATAATGCTAGACTTATCTTTGGGTAAATCAAATTTTAAAGTCATAATTTTACGTATTGTGAAGAGTTGTTGCCAACCCTTGCGTTAGTTTTGATAATCCTTTATATCGTCATCGTTGAGCCACGCTTTGCCTTTCTCAAGCCACTTAGAAAGGAAACCGCTGCCATGTTGTGCAGGTTTCTTTTCCTTCTTATCTTCATCCTCATGTGTAATCTCAACCTCATCTGCAGTATGTAATCCTTTTAGCACAAGTCCTACTCCTGTAGCATACATTGGGCTTTTAATTTCCTCCACAATAGATTTTGCAATGTGCTCATTCGGATAACCGATGCGTGCATCAGTTCCGGTTACAAACTCAACCAATTTATCCAGATGTTTCAATTGCGATCCACCACCTGTGATAACAATACCTGCATTGAGCTTGCGCTCCAGTCCTGAGCTTTTTATTTCATATAATACTGATTCGAAAATTTCTTCTACGCGTGCCTGAATTACCATAGCCAAATTTTTTACTGATACTTCTTTTGGCGGTCTGCCGTGGAATCCGGGTATGCACACAATTTCATTTTCCTTATTCTCTTCTGCCAAAGCAGAACCAAATTTTAGTTTAAGCAACTCAGCTTGGTTACGCAATACTTGGCAACCTTCTACAATATCATCAGTGATGATGTTTCCACCGAAAGGTATAACAGCAGTATGCCTAATGATGCCATTTTTAAATATGGCTACATCTGTTGTCCCGCCACCAATATCAACTAGGCACACACCTGCTTCCATTTCTTCCATGGTTAAAACAGATTCTGCTGATGAAAGCGGTTCCAGAATTAAATCGGCTACATCAAGGCCTGCGCGGTTTACACTCTTGTAAATATTTTTAATAGCATCAACATTACCTGTTATGATGTGAAAATTTCCTGATAGACGTACGCCTGCAATACCAACAGGGTCGGTAACATCAGTAAACTCATCCACCTGATACTCCTGTGGTAACACATGAATAATTTTATCACCCGGAGGTAATGCCAGATTAAACGTGTCTTTAATCAGTTTCTCAACGTCCTCTTTATTAATTTCGTCTTCGGTGTTGGTGCGGCTGATGGAGTTTCGGTGTTGCAAACTTTTGATATGCTGACCTGCAATGCCCACGTGTACGGAGTTTATCTCAATGCGTATTTTGCCGTTAGCCATTGATTGTTTTGCCTTTTCAACTGCTTCACGAATGGCTTTAACAGTTTTGTCGATATTCCTTACCTCACCGCGAATAACGCCCAACGATTCGGCTTTACCCATTCCAAGTATTTCTACTTTCCCATGCTCATTGGTTGCTCCTACAATAGCACATACCTTGGTTGTGCCTATGTCTAATCCTACAATTACTTTTTTGATATGCTCCATATCAGTTGACTAATTTTTTTTCTTACAAACAATCTGATTCCTGAATCTTAAATCAATGCTGTTGTACTTATCCCATCCTACACGACTCAGTGCTTCTTTGTAAAACACCATCAGCTTATTAAACTTTGCCTCCATGTCATCCGTGTTCCCGAAATAAATGGTATGATTACCTACTTTTGGAACAAGGATTAATTCACTTTCAGCAGTAACAAATATCTGTTCGATCTGGGCTTTCCAGAAAGCATCTTTATCAACATATGTGGCTATCTTAAACAGTTCACTAAGCACAAAAGATTCGATGGAATCGCTGTCGCGGTAGCCTTCAAATATATTTCCGCTGGCCACGGGTACACGGGCTGTAAATGCTGTACTAACAGGCATTTTACCGCCTTGTCGGTCAAGATAATAGCCGTCTCCTTCATTGTTTACAATACGTAAAACGGGCTCTCTTTGCGCAATGTGGATATGTACAATACCGTTCATATCTGTGAACACTTCTGCATCCTTAATGAGCTTATTTTGCTCAAGCAGCACTTCCAAACCGGGCAGATTCAGTTTTGTTATTTTTTTGCCAAGTAGTTTGTTTTCGTCACCATCGGCACGCATGGTTCGTATAACTGTTTCCCTTTCGATAAACAAGAGCTCTTTTTCCGGCTGAATATGAACAACAATTTTGCTGCATGTAATTTCATCATGTGCTTTGTTAACAAATGCAAGGCTCATCACCATGCCTGTAAGCAGGAGCATCCACAAAGAAATGATGCCTGCCAAGCGCAGCCTTTTTAACCATATGTGTTTATCAAATTTCAATTTACTGTTATGCGTTGCTCCAATAATATTTTAAGGGGTTCCACAAACTGATCTATATCTCCTGCACCCAGTGTTAGCAATACTTCGGGCTTTATATTATTAATAATGCGTAGCAAGTCAGCTTTGCTGCATAAACACTTTTCTTTGAGAGCCATTTTGTTTAAAATCATTTCTGAACTAACACCTTGTATGGGCAACTCACGAGCAGGATAAATTTCCATCAGTATGGTATTGTCTGCCATAGAAAGACTCTCTGCAAAGCCATCGGCAAAATCGCGGGTGCGGCTATACAGGTGTGGTTGAAAAATGATGGTAATTTTTTTATCGGTATACATTTGTTTCACTGAGCTAATAATAGCTCTAAGCTCCTCCGGATGGTGGGCGTAATCATCAATATAGATAAGATTATTTGATTTAATAATGTATTCAAACCTACGTTTTACTCCGGTAAATGAAGATAGCCCTTTACGCAATTCTGTTTCAGTAATACCCGCAGCAAGTGCCGCTGCCGATGCAGCTACGGCATTCTCCACATTGTGCAACCCTGGTATACCCAGGTATAGTTTAGGTATGTGTTGATTGAAGTAATGCAAGTCAAACCAGTATCTGTCGCCTTCAATGGTTATGCAATTAGCCCATACATCTGCCTGCTGTTTAATGCTATATGAATATACCTGCTTCTGATCTTTCATCTCTTCACTGCACTGATCAAACAAATTCAGTTCTTTTTTTATGAATAATGTTTGGGTTACTTGTGTGGCATAATCGGTAAATGATTTTTTAAGTGCATCATGTTCACCATAAATATCAAGATGGTCTGCATCGGTTGATGTAATGATACCAATAGCTGGATGAAGAGTAAGAAACGAGCGGTCAAATTCATCTGCCTCTACAATCATCCATTGTTTTCTGGTAGATTTATTTTCTTTATGCAACAATAAGTTGGTTCCATAGTTGGTTGATATACCACCAAGAAATGCGGCAGTATCAACATGACTTTGTTTAAGCAAATGAGCCAGTAGGGTGGAGGTGGTTGTTTTTCCGTGTGTTCCGGCTACGCCAATGGTTTGATATGCATCGGTGATAATGCCCAAAACTTGCGATCGTTTAAGAATGGTGAAGCCTTGCTGTTGCAACCAATTCCACTCACGATGATCTTTCGGAACGGCAGGTGTAAGAACAACTAAGCAATTTTCCTTGTTTAATTGTAGCGTCTGCAAACTTTCACCTAAATCCTCATAATGAACCTCAATACCTTCTGCTATGAGCTCCTTGGTTAGTGAAGTTTCAGTACGGTCATACCCCATCACCTGAATATCCATGGAGTGAAAATACCTTGCTATGGCACTCATACCAATACCACCTATTCCTAAAAAGTAAGCTTGTTTTATAGCGGCCAGATTCATGCTAATTCTTCTTTAACAACTTAAGTAATTCATTAACGATTCTTTCGGCAGCATCTGGCATATCAAATGTGGCAATATTGTTTTTTAACTGCACTTGTTTTGCTTGATTCTGCAGGAGGCTTATGGCTTCGCTTGCCAGATTTTGTAATGCATCCTCATCTTTAACTAAAACGGCAGCTTGTCTTTCAACCAGAGCCATCGCATTTTTGGTTTGATGATCCTCTGCCACGTTAGGCGAAGGAATG
>JBIIGU010000022.1:0-8191 GCA_044236275.1 Bacteroidia bacterium
TGGCTTATTCAGAAGCATTTGATAGCAAAATGGAGGCTATTAGACGAGAAAGGTTTCTCAAAGCACAAAAAAGCAAACCGTTCTATAAAAAATTATGCAATATCTCACTGTAGTCGCGGGTTCCCCCGAGTACTCGGGGCGTCCGCACCGCAAATAAACGCCTTAACCTATGTTGAGGCGTTCGCATTTATGTACGTTGTATACATCTTATACTCCGAAATTTTCGACTCTTTCTACATCGGTTATTCAGCCAACGTAGAGAACAGAGTTCATCAGCATAATCTTGGATTAACTAAATCAACCAAAAATAAAATTCCATGGCGGTTAAATTAAAGCTAGTAAGAGAAAAAATGATTTTTCTATGGTTATTGAAAAAATCAAAACAAATAATCTCTCTTGGAGTTTGACATGGTACACAGTTATCTTTGCACCCGTTTATATTGAAAACCCTGCTGCTACATATAAAAAATCTCGTTTTCATGGCATTAGTCATGCAATATGCACTGCCAAACATTGCAATTCCCTCACAAAAAATTGTTATTGAAATATCGCAGGGCGAAAATTCAGAAACTTGCGAGATTCTTGAAAATGAAGATGCTGCAGAAAAAGAAACATCTTTTGTGTGGGGTAAAACAGGAATAAACATTCAATACGTAGCAATCATAAGAATTAAAACCGCAACTGACGCGGTTATTAGTCCTTCAGTAAGGCAACTCACGCCACCGCCAAAAGCTTAGTTGGTTGAATCAAGTCATCCTCCTTTATTAATTTATTGAGGATAATTTTTCCATTTTCTTAAAGCTAATTTAATTTCATGATTGATAAATTAATTGCGTTTAGTACGCGCAGTCCGTGGACAATAGGCCTGCTGATGCTAGTGCTTGTTTGCTGGGGCAGTTATTCTTTAAAAAACTTGCCTATTGATGCAGTACCTGATGTTACCACCAATCAGGTAGATGTAATAACAAACTCTCCTAACCTTTCCTCCTTAGAAATAGAGCGTTTTATTACCACACCTATTGAAATGGCAATGGCTAATATACCCGGCCTTATCGAGGTGCGCTCCAACTCAAAGTTTGGAAGTAGCGTGGTGAAACTAATTTTTGAAGATAAAATTGATATTTACTGGGCGCGGCAGCAAGTGTTTGAGCGATTAGAATCGGTAAAAAGCGAAATACCGGAAGGTGCCGGAACTCCCATCCTAGGGCCGGCCTCAACTGGTTTGGGCGAGATCTACCAATACGTAATTCGTCCGGTCGACATTAAAAACAGTAAATACACGACCACCGAGATTAGAACCATTCAGGATTGGGTTGTGCGCAGAAAATTACTAGGCTTACCGGGCGTGGCTGATGTGAGTGGCTATGGTGGTTTTACCAAAGAGTATCAGGCAAAAATAAAACCGGAGCGTTTAAAGTCGCTTGGAATTACTGTAGATGAATTGTATGAAGCCCTTGCAAATGGCAATAGCAATACTGGTGGCGCTTACATAGAAAAAGACAATAAAGCTTATACCATACGTGGAATAGGTTTAGCCAAAAACCTGGATGATATAGCCAATACCGTAATTGAAACCCGTAATGGTGTTCCGGTGCTGGTAAAAGAAGTTGCCGATGTAGAATATGGACATGCATTGCGTTATGGCGCACTTACAATGAATGGTGAGGGAGATGTGGTTGGCGGATCAATATTAATGATGAAAGGCGCTAACGGAAACCAAGTAATTGAGGCGGTGAAAAAACGCATGGCAGAGATTCAGGAAATACTTCCGGAAGGTTTAATTATTGAACCTTTTGTTGACCGATCAAAACTTGTAAACGCAGCCATTAAAACAGTAGCCACTAACCTGATTGAAGGTGCCATTATTGTGTTTGTGGTGATTTTATTGTTGCTGGGAAATCTGCGTGCAGGCTTATTGGCTGCCTCAGTTATTCCGCTCTCCATGCTCTTTGCCTTTATTGTAATGAGCTATACCGGGGTGGTGGGTAATATCATGAGTCTTGGTGCCATTGATTTTGGTTTACTGGTTGACCCAGCCATTATTGTCGTAGAGAGTGTGGTACTGTTTCTAGCGGTAGCTATGCAAAAACGTATAAAAGAAAGTCCAAATGCCATCATTACCTACAAAGAGCGGCAGGATATTATTGTGGAATCTACTATTAACATTAAAAAATCAGTAGTGTTTGGTGGGCTTATTATTCTGATTGTGTACTTCCCTATTTTAACATTACAAGGTGTGGAAGGCAAGATGTTTAGCCCGATGGCCAAAACCGTTGGATTTGCCATAATCGGAGCCCTTCTGCTCTCGCTCACCTATGTGCCCATGATGAGTGCACTGGTGCTGCGTCCACCCAAATCCCTACATCACGATGATATAGGTGCTAAAATTGTAAACTTCTTTTTAAAAGGCATTAACCCATTGTTTGATTTATGCCTGCGAAACAAAAAAATGGTGTTGGGTTTTGCCGGTGCAGTAATTCTAGCAGGATACATTGGCTTTAGCAATATTGGTGGTGAGTTTATTCCAAAACTGCAGGAAGGTGATATTTTAATTGACATGAATTTGCCAATTGGTACACCGCTTACAGAGTCTATCTCGCAAAGCACCAATATTCAACAATTTTTGATGAAGGAGTACCCGGATGAAATTGAACGTATTGTTTCAAAAATTGGCACCTCTGAAGTAAAGGTCGATCCACTCCCGTTGGAATCACAAGAGATTATTGTGGTACTAAAGGATAAAAAGTACTGGACCAAAACCAAACAGCAGGAAAATTTAGCAGCCATGTTTAATGAATCGATGAAGCAATTCCCGGGAATTATTTTATCCATTCAGCAACCTATTGAAAGCCGGGTAAATGACATGATGAGTGGCGCAAGAACAGATGTAGTGGTGCAATTATATGGCCCTGATTTGGACACATTGGTTAAAAAAGGAAATGAAATTATTCAGCTGGTAAAAACTGTTCCAGGTGCAGTGGATGTGCAAGAAAACAAAGTATTTGGTTTACCTCAGATTAATATTGAATACGATCGCAAAGCTATGGCCTTATATGGTGTGAAAGTAGAACAAGTAAACCGCGCCATTCAAACTGCATTTGGCGGTGCCACTGCCGGTGTTATTTACGAAACAGATAAGCGCTTTGATTTGACCATGCGCCTGGTTGGCGAAGAGCGTGTAAAGCGCGAGAATATAGAAAACCTGATGATTGAAGCAGACAACGAACAACCGGTTCCGCTGAAAGAATTGGCAAGCATACAGGAAGATGTAGGCCCATCAGAAATTGGACATGAAGGATTGCAGCGCAGGGTAAATCTGGGATTTAACGTGCGTGAACGTGATTTGGAAAGTGTGGTAAACGATGTAATCAGACTGGTAGAAGCGAATGTGGCTTTATCTGAAAATTATAAAATTACATATGGCGGTGAGTTTGAGAATTTCAGCAGAGCTAAAGGCACACTTGCCATTGTGGTTCCCTTTTCATTGCTCATTATTCTAGGTCTGCTTTATTTAACTTTTGGCAATTTTAAAGATAGTTTACTCATTTATTCCGTAGTACCGTTGTCTGCAGTTGGCGGTGTTATTTCATTGTTGCTACGTGATATGAATTTTAGCATTTCGGCCGGTGTGGGTTTTATTGCATTGTTTGGTGTGGCCGTGCTCAATGGTATTTTACTAGTTAGCCGATTTAATGAATTGGGTGCTGAAGGAATGACCGATTTGCATGCACGTGTTAAGCAAGGCTTGCAGGATCGCATTCGGCCGGTATTAATGACCTCGCTGGTGGCTGCATTGGGATTTATGCCTATGGCCCTCTCTACCAGCGTGGGTGCAGAGGTACAAAAACCTTTGGCTACCGTTGTAATTGGCGGACTTATTATTTCAACAGCACTCACTCTTTTTGTTTTACCTGTATTGTACACCCTATTCACCAAAAAAGAACCTTTAACCAAACAAGCGTGATGAAATTTTATATCGTATTATTCATATTCACTTTTTCCCCGGGAGTATTGCTTGCGCAGCAAGGCAACAACAAACTCACTAGACAAACAGCCTTGCAACTGGCGCAGGAAAAAAACCCGCAGGTACAACTGGCTAATACTAGGAAAGAAAAACAAGATGCGTTGCGAGGTGCATCATTAAGTATCAATTCGCCCGAAGTCATTTTTGAAGCGCCTACCTCAACCGAATTGAGACCTGGTGTATTACAAAACTTTGATTTTCCAACTACTTACGTTCGCAGATACCAGGCGCAACAACAACAAATACGAATGGCTGAAACCGAAAAACAGATTACCCTAAACCAATTGCGCTTTAGGGTAAATACAACCTACAACGAAATGCAGTACTTGCGTGAAGTATTTACTTCGTACCTGCAACAAGATAGTTTATTGGAAGATGTGGTGGAGGTAACCAACGTGCGCCTGGAGGTCGGTCAAATTTCAAACCTCGAGAAACTGAATGCACAATCACAATACCGTGAGGTGAAATACCAGCTTGACCAAGTGAAGTCAAAATTGCGCACTGCAGGAGTGCAAATGAGTCTGCTTATTGGTAATCCGAAAGACAGCGGCCTTACAGCCTCGGATGAGTTTATTAAACTGGACTTACCCACCTCAATTCTCCAACAGGAAGGAATATTTAAGAAAAACCCACTTACGACCTACTATGATCAGAATAAAAAACTGCAAAAAGCAGTGCTGAACCAGAATAAGAGCTACTGGCTGCCTGGACTTGTGGTTGGTTATTTAAATCAAGGACCTGATAATACACCTACAAACTACCGTATGCGCTATGGTTTTACTTTGCCATTATGGTTCTGGGGAAATGCCTCACTGGTAAGAGCAGCTAAAAAGGAAGTTAAAGTTGCTGAGCAGCAAGCCGTTTTAAACGATTATGAACTAAACGGGAATTACGCACAGGCATTATCTGAATTAAGACAATATACCGAAGCATTAAATTATTACGAACAAACCGCTCTGCCACAAGCCGAAGAAATTGCCAAAACAGCTAAAGAAAGTTACCGCTTGGGCAGCATTGGTTATTATAACTACCTTCTTAATCTGCAACAAGTAATTAAAATACGTTTAGGTTATTTGGAAGCATTAAAAAATTATAATCAGGCAACATATACTATTCAATATCTAAGAGGAGAATAACATGAAATATATTTTAACCATTATTACAGCTGCTGCACTAATGAGCTCGTGCGGCAGTAAAGAAAGTAAAACCGCTGCAACTGCCGGCAAGGATTACGATTCAATAGCACTTACACAGCAGCAGCTAAAAGGCGTAAACGTAAAGTTTGTTCAGTTTACACCGCGCTTTATTAAACCCATTATACATGCCAATGGTGCCATACGTTTGCTGCCCGAAAGCAAGGCTGAAGTGAGCTCTCACATCAATGGAAAGGTTGATCGGATATTTGTGCGAGAAGGCATGTACATTACAAAAAATCAGCATCTGCTAAGTATAAGCAGTTTTGATTTACTTGAGCTACAAAACGAATACGTGTCGGCAAAAAACGAAGCCGAGTTTCAGCGCGTGGAGTTTGAACGACAAGCAGAACTGAAAAAGCGAAATATGGGTGTATTGTCCGATTATCAGGCAGCAAAAGCCAAATACCAATCGGCAATTATTAATGAAAAAACCCTGCAGCAAAAGCTGGAGATACTGGGAATTGACACTAAAGTATTTTCCGACTTAACCAATCCACACATACAAAAAACCATTGTTATAAAAGCTCCGTTCAGCGGGTATATAAATAAGCTTAATGTACATGCAGGCTCCTTGGTTCAACCGGAAACCATATTGGCTGAAATTATTGACCCCAATCAATTACAGGCAGAAGTTTATGTTTATGAAAAAGATGCCGAGTTGATTAAAGAAGGCTTACCAGTAACTTTAAACTTTGTTCAAAATGGCATAGCACCTGTACAAGGCAATGTTTTATTTGTATCGCGGGCGCTGGATCCCACAAATAAAACCATTACACTGCATGTGCAATTTACCAAACCAAAGCAAGGGGAGATACATGCAGATATGAACTTGAAAGCAATAATTACCGGGCAATCCGGTAGCGCTCCGGAAATGGCGATACCTAGCACAACTTTATATGATGACGGTGATCATAAATATATTTTTGTATGTACTAACCCAGAAACCGAAAAGGTGGAAATGAAGAAATTCCGTGTTGAAGTTTTAAAAGAAGATGATGGTTTTGTGGTGATAAAATCCATTCAAAAATTACCACCCGATTGCTGGATAGCTGACTATAATGTGCTGGCTATTGAGGCAGAGAGAAAGAAGAATGAATAGTAGCGGTTACGTTTCAACTAAATTAAAATCATAAAAATTAGTATAGAAAACTATCACATCGAAGTTAAGGTAGCATTAAACCGAGCAGCCATTATTAATAAGATTAGGTCTTATGCTGCAAGATAATTGAGATTTGTTGAGCAAGAAACATCAACTGCTGCCCCACGTTAGGGATAACAGTGGAAAGCCCACAGTGAGCAAAGCGAACGAGGACTTGAAACAAATAGCCCGGACCCTGATATTGCTTGCGAAGGGCAATGAACAGATGCATACATCAGGGCAACGCCCAAAGAAAAAGGCCACCTGAAAAGGCGGCCTTTGTATGTTGTGTTTGATTGATTATAAGTGAATGCACTCGCCATAGGCTAGCGCTGCTGCTTCCATAATGGCTTCGCTCATGGTTGGATGAGGGTGAACAGTTTTAATGATTTCCATACCGGTTGTCTCAAGCTTGCGTGCAGCAACTACTTCGGCTATCATTTCTGTTACATTGGCTCCCACCATGTGTGCGCCCAAAAACTCACCATACTTGGCATCAAAGATTACTTTAACAAATCCTTCTTTTGCACCGGCAGCGCTGGCTTTGCCACTGGCACTGAATGGGAACTTCCCTACCTTAATCTGGTAACCTGCTTCTTTAGCCGCTTTTTCGGTATAACCTACTGATGCCACTTCTGGTGAACAATAGGTACAGCCGGGGATATTGTTGTAGTTGAGCGGCTCAGGATGATGACCTGCAATTTTTTCTACACAGATGATGCCTTCGGCACTGGCAACGTGCGCCAAAGCAGGGCCTTTAACGATATCACCAATGGCATAAACACCTTTTATATTGGTTGCATAAAAATCATCAACCAATACTTTGCCTTTATCTGTTTTTACACCTGCAGACTCAAGCCCTAGATTTTCGAGGTTGGTTTGAACACCTACTGCAGATAGCACCACTTCGGCCTCCATATCTACAACACCGGTTTTGGTTTTAACTTTTACTTTGCACGTATTGCCTTTGGCATCTACCGACTCAACAGCTGCATCTGTCATGATTTCGATGCCCGATTTTTTAAACGACTTGGCTACTTCTTTTGAAACTTCTTCATCCTCTATGGGAAGAATGTTTGGCATAAACTCCACGATGCTTACTTTGGTACCCATTGCATTATAAAAGTAGGCAAACTCGCAGCCTATGGCTCCGCTGCCCATTACAATCATAGACTTAGGTTGGGTTGGAAGCGTCATTGCCTCGCGGTAACCAATTACTTTCTTTCCATCTATTTTAATATTTGGCAACTCGCGGCTACGCGCGCCTGTGGCAAGAATAATATGTTTGGCATCGTAGGTTTTTTTTGCACCTGCTGCATCTGTAACTTCTACCTTTGATGCAGCAGCTACCTTGCCTGAACCCATAATAACATCGATTTTATTTTTCTTCATGAGGAAGGCAATGCCTTTGCTCATGCCATCTGCCACACCGCGGCTTCGTTTAATAACGGCACCAAAATCATGTGTGGCATCTTTAATGGAAATGCCATAATCGGCAGCATGCTTTACATACTCAAATACCTGAGCAGATTTTAATAATGCTTTGGTGGGTATGCAACCCCAGTTGAGGCAAATGCCTCCCAAGCTTTCACGCTCAACAATGGCTGTTTTTAAACCTAACTGACTGGCTCTGATAGCGGCAACATATCCTCCGGGGCCGCTGCCAATAACTATTACATCGTAATTCATTGCTAAAATAATTTGGGTGCAAAATACATGTTTATTCTTAATTACCGAATCTTAGCCCAGCATGGCTTTTATCTTCTTTTTATTGCCAGCAATCCAAAGTGTATCATTTAACTGATAGGTGGTAGATGAATCAGGATTTAATAT
>JBIIGU010000301.1:0-2527 GCA_044236275.1 Bacteroidia bacterium
AGATTCATTCAGCTCATGCAAATCAACCCAAAAAAATCGAAGTTTTTCAATTCTGCCACTAGTAATTATTTCATGTGAATCTTCTCTGATGTTTAGATCTCCCTTTGCTTTTACAGCATAGTAAACGGATATCAGTTGATCATTAGGTTTAAATGCACTTTGCTGAAAGAAGTCGGTTGTATAAATATGATGTTCTATTTCAATATCAAGACCTGTTTCCTCCAAGAATTCTCTTTTCAAACCATCATGTAGCCCTTCACCAAACTCTAAACCACCCCCCGGAAATTTTACAAATTCAAAAGTAGCTGCATGCTCGTGCACCAGCAGAATGCAGTTGTTGTGTTTAAGAATTCCATATACGCGAATGTTAAATCTATTAATGTGCACTACTATTTATCATTTAGAGCATAAGAAGCCCCAAGATTGATGCCGGCAAAGTAGGGCCTAACATTCATATCTGAGCTGCTTACGGAAAAGGGATATATGCCCAAGAGTGGCTGAATAAAAAGACTTATTTTTTTCTCATACCTGTACTCTGCTTTAAAGCCAACTATCATATTCATCGTAAATGTTGATCCTTCATAACCGGTAGAATCAATATCAAAGGTCTGCTTATTATCTATGGAAAAATATTTCAGTTCAGCTGTCATTTTATGATTTAGGAGAAAATTTAAGCCAACACCTCCTGTTGCATGAAAAAGCCATTTATAATTGGATGTTTGCTTAATAAAGTAATTGAACATGAGAGGTATTTGCAGATACTGATAGCGATAGTTATAGGCTATACTTTTTGTATTGTCTGTTAAATCTTCAATAAGCCCTCTGCCAATGCCTGGATGAATTTGATCATTAAATTTAGGGTTATCTTGTATGCGCTGAAACCCAACATCCGCAAATCCAAGACCGGCCTGGATGCTCCATTTGGAGCCAAGCATATAGTTAAACCAAGCATGAAATCCATACGATAGTCTGTAGGTTTCATCCCTGCCAAGTGAATCGGCTACTTGGGCATATGTTCTGTTATCAAAACCCGGAGCAATACTCGAGGAATTAGAGCCGTTAAAAGATCCACATATTATTGGCGCTATACTTAAACCTGCGCTCATCTTCATTCGAGATTGAGCTTGTAAAAATAAGTTTAGAGAAACAATGGTAATGAGTAGGCAAAATTTCATCCGCAGTAAATTACGGATACAATTAAATGAATTAATGCAATATCTGCTAACTCTTTTTATTGATATTGAGGCGAAGTGAAATGATATTGCTATAAGGTAGTGAACTTACACCGCCAACATTGGAAAGGGCATAGTCAATTGCAAGATTGTTAATTTGTAATCCAACACCAAGTGTTGGGGTATAATTTAATTTACTGGTACCGTCAAAGTTTTTCTCCTTTTGAATGTTCATTATGCCGCTTCTTAGGAAAATAATGTTTTTATATCCAAGTTCCATTCCCATGCGCGGGTCAATATTGATGATGCGGTTGGAGACAAGCACATTTCTCTGACCGTCAAAAGTAATATCAGCATTAATCTCCGGCTCTATGCTGAATTTATTAAAGACGTTGAATCTTCTGGAAAGACCCATCACGGTGCGTGGTAATGTTATTTCGAGTGTGTTTCCGGGAAGTTTATTGTTGGTTTGAAGCAATACCTGTTTTTGGCTTTGGGAAAAACTGTATTCCCAAACATTAAAGGTGGAAGTAACATCACGTAAGCAAATACCCATTTTCCATTTTCTGTAATTATACTGAGCACCTACATCAAAACCAAAACCCCAGGCTCCTGCAAATTCGCCAACAATGCGTCTGATGATTTTTACATTGGCACCTACACTTAATCCTTCAATGCCTAAATTTCTGGCATATGAACCCATGAATGCATAATCTACAGCAGAAAAACTTTGGATGCGTGAATAATCAATCTGTCCATTTTGAAAAAGGTCTAATGTATTGGGTATATCATCTACCCCAACTCTAATAACAGTTAAGGCAGCAACACTTTTATCATTTAATCTATATGCAAAGGTTCCATAATCATGTTTAACAATGCCGGCAAATTGCTCATTATGCATTACTGCTAGTTGAGCCTGATCTTTAATACGTATTAATCCTGCCGGATTCCAGTATGCTGCTGTGGCATCATTTACACCTGCAACCACAGCGCTCCCCATACCAGCAGCCCTGGCACCAACACCCAACGATAAAAACTCATTGCTGTATTTGAGTGCTTGGCTATTTGCTGCAAAAGGAAATAGACCAATAACCAATAAAAGTATTATCTGTATTCTCATTCCGTAAAAATCTGTCTGAGGTTATACACCTGTTTTTCTGCGTCTGCAAAATAATCATTTTCCAGTTGCAACAAAGCAGCAAGGAGTTTGTTTCCGTCAGTTTCATCCATTGCCTCCAGGCCGGCTCTCATCATAATTCTGTTTAACGAGTAAATAAATTTATTATTATTGGTGTAGTAATAAATGTATTGTACAGAGGTGAAATGGCTGTAAAATTTAAAAAAATCTTCTGTAT
>JBIIGU010000155.1:0-3774 GCA_044236275.1 Bacteroidia bacterium
GTACCTTTTGAAATGAAAACTATTTTTACCGAAGAGGCATTGCCTTTGCTTAAGGATAGTTTTACGCTTCCTTTCATTTTGCATCGCACTATACTAACAGCTTGCATAGGTGAATCTTTTCTTGCAAATAAAATTGCAACTTGGGAAAGTAATTTGCCTCCGCATATTCAATTAGCCTATCTTCCATCAGTGGGTCAGGTTAGATTAAGGCTTAGCGGTTATAGCAATGAGGAAACTAAACTTGCCGCTGAAATGAATGAGCAGATTAATTTGCTTTATACATTGGCAGGTGAGTATATTTATGGAGAAGAAAATGATACGCTGCAGCAAGCAGTAGGCAAATTATTACTTGAACATAAACAAACCCTATGCACTGCTGAAAGTTGCACAGGTGGTTATCTGGCACATTTAATCACATCCGTTCCTGGAAGCTCGGCTTACTATAATGGCAGTATCATCAGCTATGCCAATGAGATTAAAGTAAATGAACTCGGTGTTGACCCGCAGATTTTAGCTTCTGATGGAGCAGTGAGTGAAGCATGTGTGAGACAGATGGCAGAAGCAGCAAGAAAAAAACTGAACACAGAGTATGCTATTGCCACAAGTGGAATTGCAGGTCCATCGGGTGGCTCAGATGAAAAACCCGTTGGCACCGTATGGATTGCGGTAAGCAGCGCTCAGCAAACCATTGCCCAGCAATTTAATATGGGCGATAGCAGAGAAAGAACCATTCTTCGCACAGCCCTGCAAGGATTATTTATGTTACGCAGCATGATTTTGTCTCGCAAATAGCCAATACCTGATTTTTCTCCTTTATATTATATTGGCATAAGTCGCCCAAAAAATTAAATTTGCCTCCACTTTCCTAAAAGTTTATTCAATGGAAAGTGCGCTTAACAAATTAAATATGGCAGAATTTCAACTGGTAATGCCCAAAATGGGCGAAAGCATAGCAGAAGCAACCATAATTCGCTGGGTAAAAAATGAAGGCGATGCAATTTCGGCAGATGAAACCGTTTTAGAAATTGCAACCGATAAGGTTGACAGTGAAGTACCCAGCCCTAAGGGTGGTGTGCTTAAAAAACGTATGTTTAAGGAAAATGATGTGGTTGCGGTTGGTGCCGTTATAGCTATAATAGAAACAGAGGCATCATCGGTCGTTGCTCCTGCAGCTCCGGTTGCACCGCCAAAAACTGAAACACCTGTTGCTCAAATTGAAAAAACAATTACTGCTGCACAACAAACAATTACTCCTGCCTCTGCAGGTGGTTCACGCTTTTATTCACCGCTGGTTTTAAATATTGCCAAAGAAGAAAATATTGGCATGGCAGAGCTTGAAACCATAACCGGAACAGGTAGCGAAGGTCGCGTTACCAAGCGTGATGTGCTTGCTTATTTACAAAACAGAGGTACTGCTGCTCCAGTTGCAAATAAGCCTGCACCGGAACACAAGCCTGCAGTTAGTGCTCCCGTTAATGTGCCTCAACCTCCTAAGGTTTCTGTATCCGGTGGAGATGAAATTATAGAAATGGATCGTATGCGTAAACTCATTTCCGATCATATGGTAATGAGTAAACATACTTCACCGCATGTTACTTCTTTCGTAGAGGCGGATGTTACCAATATGGTTTTGTGGAGAGATAAAGCTAAGAAGGTTTACGAAAAACGCGAGGGTGAAAAAATTACCTTTACTCCAATGTTTATTGAATGTGTTGTTAGAGCCATTAAAGACTTTCCAATGATTAATGTTTCGGTTGACGGCTACAATATCATTAAAAGAAAAGCAATCAATATCGGAATGGCAGCTGCTCTCCCTTCAGGCAATTTAATTGTGCCTGTTATTAAGAATGCCGATATGATGAATCTGGTAGGTTTAACTAAAACCGTAAATGATTTGGCCAACCGTGCACGCAATAATAAATTAGCACCTGAAGAAATTTCCGGTGGAACATTTACCCTAACCAACGTGGGTGGCTTTGGTAATGTAATGGGTACGCCAATTATTAATCAACCTCAGGTTGCTATTATGGCTACCGGTTCTATCAAGAAAAAACCTGCTGTTATCGAAACAGAAATGGGAGATGTAATTGCCATACGCCACATGATGTTCTTATCCCTCAGCTATGATCACCGTGTGGTTGATGGCTCATTGGGTGGCTCTTTCCTCAGACGTGTGGGCGATTATATGGAGCAGTGGGATATAAACAGGGAAGTGTAAAGCACTTTAAATCTTAATGCTTCTAGGTATTTTGCATACGTAATTTGCTTGTGTATGTATTCATATCATTCACTTACTAAATTTTTAAGGGCCATTGGTTTCAGAAAATCTCTAACGGTTTTTGTTCTGGCTTTGCTTGTTTCTGCATTTGTTACTTCTTTAAGTTCATGCTCAGGAAACAGCAGTGATGAAGGCAGGGGAGCAGTATATGTGAAACCTTCGGTTGATTACCGTGGAAGATACAGGAGAGGACATGTACGCATGCCGGTTAGCACAAGAAAAGATGCCTTAAAAAGAAGAAACAGCTCGCGCTATTATTACCATACAAGAGGTAAGTATCGCAGAAAAAGTAAAAAGGATTAAGAGGTTATTTTAATGTATTACGCACTTCCGCTTAGCTTAACTTAGCCCGCTTTGTAAGAAAAGACATCAGCACTTGGTTAAAATCAGTGCCAATGCTGGCTTCAACAAAATCGATTTTAAACTGTGCACATTTTAGCTTTAACTCATGCCTGAATTTATTTAACGCAGCAAGGTATTGCTCCTTTACCTGAGCAGGAAAGAGTTTTAGCTTCTCACCGGTTTCACTATCAATAAAAAGGTATGGCCTGTTGCTGAAATCGAATTCCGTTTCCATCTTTTTGTCTTCCACATCAAACACAATCACTTCGTGCTTATTGTATTTCAAATGCTGCAATGCAGCGAACAGCTCCTCTTCAGCACCTGCATTTTGAAACATATCACTAAAAATAACAACCAGTGATCTTTTATGAAGCATTTCTGCCAACTGGTGCAAGGCCGGAGCTAAACTGCTTTTTTTATTACTGTTGCCGGTTTGCAAGGCTTCTTCTAATTTATTAATCAATAGTTTTTGATGCGAGGCACTTAACTTGCATCCGGTATGAAACGCAATGCCCTCATTCATCAATGTTAATCCGCAGGCATCTCTTTGTTTTTTTAGCAGTTGTATAAGTGATGCTGCTGCATAGGCAGAAAAACGTAGCTTGTTTAATCCTGCTTCCGGAAAATACATGGATCCTGATGTATCAATAACCAGCTGACAGCGCAGGTTGGTTTCTTCCTCATAGCGTTTCACAAATAATTTATCGGTTCTGGCAAACAACTTCCAATCTATATGGCGTGTTGATTCTCCGGTATTGTAAAGTCGGTGTTCAGCAAACTCAACCGAGAAGCCATGAAACGGACTGCGGTGCAAACCGGTAATAAAACCTTCAACCACCTGTTTGGCTAAAAACTCCAGGTTTCCGGTTTGCAGCAAATCTTTTTCCGTAATGTTTACAAGCATTCTTCAAATGTAAACATCTGCTTTTAAATAAATGAATTCATATAATCTTAACACAGGCTTGAGTTTAACTTAATATCAATCTAACACTTTCGTAACCATTAAATAAGATAAAACATGGCAGGAAAGGAATTGATAACAGCCGATGATTTTTCAGAATCAATCGGTCTTAAGAAATTAAAAATGGCCACCCTTGCTCCGGCACTCATGAAGTTGCTTAAGCTTAAAAAGGTAAACAAACTATATGAGAAGA